>CALIZJ010000329.1 GCA_938028845.1 uncultured Blautia sp. | reverse complement strand
TCTTCCGATCTGGAGGTAAAGGACAATCAGGAGAACGCTGTCAGATGGGCGGAACTGATGGCGCAGTATGTGGGGATACAGGAACTTACCGCTGAAAATCTCAATCTCCTTGTGGAACGGATCGAGGTCTATGACCGCAGGGAAACCAATGCCGGGGCAGAACAGATGATTAAAATCTGTTACCGCTTCGGCGGTTACATAGGGGAACGGATATTTGCCGCAAAGGTGCTGAAACACCCCCAAAAAGAACATATCCGTCAGCCAGAGGAAAGGAGACGCAATGAAGAAGTATCACTTGTATCTTAGCGAGGAAGAAAGGCAGCTTGTCGTCCATGCCCTGATTGGGTTTCGCAACAGGCTGATTGCCGAAGGAAGATATACGGACTGTGTGGACGAACTGCTGATGAAAGTCATGTACGCAAAGACGAAAAAAGTAAAAATACGATAACGGAGGGAACGACAATGGAAAAATCCATCTTTGAAAAAATGGGCGGTACATATGAACAGCGGGGAGACTACCTTTTCCCCTGCCTTACCTTACCAGCCGAACAAGAACAGCCCATAGGCATATGGGGACAGCGGCATCTGCGGTATCTGAAGGAATACCGCAGAGCCACCTACATATCGTTTCTCACAAGCGGCAGGCTGAACAGTTACCTTGCCAATGTAGACAGGCAGGCAAAGGAGCGTATGGATACGATACTGCCCCGTATGATGGAGGCGGCAGGTGTAACCGAGGAATTGAAAGCCAAAGAGCCTATGCGGTGGGTAGGGCTGATGAATACGCTGAAAGCGCAGGTGGAGGAAGTGATTTTCAATGAATTGATATTAAAATAATTGTTTGAAATTCTTAATATTTTTAAAGAGATGATTGCACACAGCAACATCTCTTTTTTTCTTCAAATCATTTAATTCCCTGTACCATTCTATATTCTCTCGGCCCCATGCCATAGGCATTTTTAAATAGCTTTGCAAAATGCCCTGAATTGTGATAGCCAACCTTTGCGGCAATCGTAGCAATCCCATAATCAGAGTTTTTCAACAGGAATAGCGCCTGATTCAGCCGCATTTCTTTTAGATATTCATAGGGAGTAGTGCCGTAATATTTCCGAAAGGCAAGCTGATACCGGGCAGGGCTCATTCCTGCGATCTGCGCCAGTTCTTCCCCGGATGGATAAGCAGACAAATCCTTTTTCATATAGGTAACTGTTTTTTTCAGATCACGGATGTCCTTATAATCTAACTTGACAGAAATATGATTTTCCTTTTTTTCCATCCCCTTAATAACGAGTGACAGTAATTCTAGTACCTTGCTTTCCAGATACAAGTGCAGCGTTTGGCCTACTGCCTGACAATCCCTGATCTGCTGAAAGACAAAGTTAAGTTCCGGCAGATTCGGATTTTTTAAAAGGTATTCTTTTGCCACTTTTGATTGTTCATAATCTTTTCCATAATGCACCCGAAAATAAGTATCGAAATACTTTCGTGTTAAAATAATTTTTGTAAATCTTACCGGCTTGCCTTTTTCGCAATAGACATAGGTGGTCTTTTGGGTATTTACATAGCAGTAAATTCCTTTACCGACGGGCTGTGTTTTCCGTCCTCCGATTTTGAAAGAACTACTATCTGTTTCAAACTGGCTGATTTCCATATATTCTTCAGAAATGGTTGCGATTTTCTCAAAGGTTTCTTTTGGTGTGTAATCTGCAATCAAAATCATAAGCAGGTCATTTTCAAAGCGAATCAACTGAAATGAGCCGCTTCCGTAGTCGGAAAGCATACGATAGTAGATTGAACCATCACCTGACAGTTCCTGTACTTTTGCAAAGTGCATATTTTCTGGAAGTTGCAATAAGTAGTCTGCAATCGAAAGAGCCATTTTCTCATTCCTCCCTTACATTTTCTTTAAAAAGGTCACAATCCAATTTTTATCAGTCACGATTTTATAAAAAAATCGGATTACAAAACTCTTAAAATCCACGGAAATCCAGCACTTTACGCCATTTTTGAAAATGAATCTCCCAAATAGCATGGCTGTTGATTTTTCAATTCTAACCTGTAAAATGGATTGTGTCAAGGTTAGCAACTTCTAACCTCAAAAAAAGAGAAAGGAGGTTCGTTTCTTATGGAACAAAAACGAACCGGATTATCCTATGTTTTTACCCTTGCGAGAGGGGAACGCGGAAAGCTGGGTGTGGGAATGTTACTGGCAGTCCTTTGCTCGGCCTTATCGCTGATTCCTTATCTGGTGGTGTATCAGATATTGCTTCTGATTATCCAAAATGAAGTGACGTTTGGCGCTATGGCTATGTGGGCCTGCATTGGAATTGCGGCAGCCATCGGGCAAGCCATCCTCATGTCTTTTGCGGGTATCTGCTCCCATGTGGCGGCGTTCAATACCATGCACAAAATCAAAGTAAAGGTGCTGGAACATATATCCAGATTCAACCTGGGCTTTTTTCAGGAACGCTCTCCCGGACAGATCAAGACAACGCTTTTTGACGATGTGGACAGAGTAGAACAATTTTTAGCGCACAGTACATTGGAACTGGCACAGGCGATTGTCGTTCCGCTTATGATGTTTATTTTCATGCTGCGGCTGCACTGGGTTATGGCCCTTGTTATGCTGATTCCTATGATTTTGGGAATTGCTGTTCCGATGATGATGGTTAAGAATTACCCGGATATGTCGGCGGAACTTGCAGAAGATACGGAAAAACTCAATGCTTCTGCCAATGAATTTATCACGGCTATGCCAGTCATCAAAATGTACCACTTGACAGCGGAAAAATTCGAGCAGTATCGGAACGCGCTTCACCTTTATACGACCTGTTGGAAAAAGATGTGCGTGTCCTCCTGCAATCCTCTGTCGATTGCCCTTGTAGTATTAGATTCCGCCATCCTCTTTACGCTGCCCTTTGGCGGCTGGCTATACTTAAAAGGCTCTCTGCCAGTAGCTTCTTACCTGTTGTTTATTTTGCTTACCATGTGCTTTTTCACTTCGTTCCTAAATCTGGTTACGATTGTTATGCAGTCGATGGAGCTTGGCAGTGGTTTGGACAATATCAAAAAGATTATGGATATGGACGAAATGAAAAGCGGAAGCAAGACCCTGAAAAAAGACGGCTGCTATGGAATTGATTTTGAGGATGTAACTTTCAATTATACCAGCGGAGGAAAAGACGCGCTCACTTCTGTAAACCTGCACTTGGAGCCGGGAACGGTCAACGCTTTTGTCGGCCCGTCCGGGGCTGGAAAGACAACGGCGGTTCAGCTTCTTGGGCGCTATTGGGACACCACAGGCGGAACCATCAAAATAGGTGGAGTACCAATTACCGACCTGAAAACGGAAAATCTGATGGATTTGACGGCTTTCGTCTTTCAGGATGTTTTTCTTCTGGAAGATACATTACTGGAAAATATCCGTATGGGAACCAATGCCAGCGAAGAAGAAGTACGGCAAGCAGCAAGGGCAGCACAGATTGACGATTTCATTATGGGCCTGCCGAAAGGCTATCAGACGCGGATTGGCGACGAGGGTGTAAAACTCTCTGGCGGCCAGCAGCAGCGGATTTCGATTGCAAGAGCAATTTTGAAAGACGCTCCTATCGTCGTTTTCGACGAGGCGACTTCCTACTCTGACATTGAGAATGAACATAAAATCCAGCTTGCCCTGCAAAATCTTCTGAAAGGAAAAACCACAATTATGATCGCCCACCGGCTCCATACTATCCGGGAGATCGGAAGAGCGTCGTGTAGGGAAA
>CALIZJ010000328.1 GCA_938028845.1 uncultured Blautia sp. | reverse complement strand
GGTTATCAGGCATGGCAGAAAAAGTTCCACCGGCAGGTGCGGCGTGGGGAGAAAGGCATCCAGATCATTGCCCCTGCGCCGATCCGGGAAAAGGAAGAAGTGGAGAAGATTGATCCGGCGACGTTGGAGCCGGTGCTGAAGCCGGACGGAACGCCGGAGATGGAGGAAGTGGAATATACGATCCCACGCTTTCGGATCACCACAGTTTTTGACGTATCCCAGACGGACGGGGAGCCGCTTCCGGAACTGGCTACGCCGGAGCTGATGGGAAGTGTGGAAAACTATGAGATATTTATGCAGGCGATCCGGGATATTTCCCCGGTACCGATCCGTTTTGACGAGATTGAGAGCGGGGCAAAGGGATTTTACAGCAGTATAGATAAAGAAATCGTGATTCAGAATGGCATGAGTGAAAGCCAGACCATGAAAACCGGTATCCATGAAGTTACCCATGCAAAGCTCCATGACAGGGACGTTATGGAGGAAATGGGCGAGAAAAAAGATAAGCTGACAAGGGAAGTAGAAGCGGAAAGCGTGGCCTATACGGTTTGCCAGTATTTCGGTCTGGATACGTCAGAATATTCTTTCCCTTATATTGCCGGGTGGAGCAGCGACAGGGATATGAAAGAACTCCGATCTTCTATGGATACGATCCGCCGGGTGTCCGGGGAATTTATCGACCAGATGATAGAGCGGATGCAGGAAATCCGGCGGGAGGCACAGCGGCATCAGGAAAACGCACTTTTTGAAGAACCGCAGGACAGATATGGGATTTATCAGCTCCGTGAGGACAGGGACGGGACGGATTATCGTTTTATGGGAATGGCTTACCTGCAGGAACAGGGAATCACTGTGGACGGCGCTGATTATCAGTTCGTTTACGGAGATGAACTGCAGGAAGGGGATACCCTGGAAGCCTTGTATACAAAATTCAATACAGACCATCCGGCAGACTATACCGGGCATTCCCTGTCGGTGAGTGATGTGGTCGTCCTGAAAAAAGATAAGGAGCTGACCGCCTACTATGTGGACAGCTTTGGGTATCAGGATCTTCCGGAATTTGATGCACAGAGAAAGAAACTGCTGGAAAGCCAGATAAAAGAATATCCGCCGCTCTATCTGTCGGATCTTACTTACGCTATGGAACATAGAAACGCAGACGCTTACCTGGATTCACGGAAGCTGAATCTGGACTGTAAGAAAGCGATTGAAGAAGCGATTGACAGCCACTTTGACGGGTATCATCTGGCCCATGAAGCTGCGGCAGATGTGGTGGAGACATATGGGGCAGAGCGGGTGTCCTTCGTGCTGGCCTGTACCGTCCAGCACCTCAAATCGGACGGGCGGTTTTCAAGAGAGATAAAAGAATGGGCGGATCGCTTCAAAATCCCGGAGAATATCAGCCGTGGGATGGATCTCAATGCCGATTATGTGGTAACGAGCCATCCAGCAGTGCTGGACGGTTTTATCGGCCTTGCCCGGAATGAAATGAAGGAACTGGAGAAAGAAAAACGGGAAGGACAGATTGGCCCGGAGACAAAAGGGCTTTTGGTAGAGGGGCATTTTGGCACCTGGCACACGGCAGAAGTGAAGGAAATCGCCGGGGAGACTTTTTTCCGGATGGAGCATGACGAGTATGGCGATAAGGTGGCAGGGATTATTGTGGATGCAGACGGGAAGCTGGTGGCGGAGGATCTGGAGCATGGATTTGACGATGGTGCTATGGAAGCGATCACAGAATATCTCTATGAGAAAGTGCCAGAGCCGTTTATCAAGCAGTTCTATGTGGTGAATGATGCCTATGGAATAAAAGCGGAGAGGGAATATCAGTATTTTGAAAACCTAGATGACGCAATTCAGGCGTATCACCTGTTACCAAACCATCTGGACAAACGGTTGGGGATGGAAAGCCGGGAGCCTGTTACTTCCAGAATGACGCTGCTCAAATGTGAGAATGGGATTGAAAATGTGGAGGATGTGAAAAAGGCTTCATTGGATGGAAAATGGATAAATGATGAAGTGGCAGATGCGTATAACCATGCGCAGTTTTATCTTGATAATAAAGATACCAATATCGTGTATGAACTTCCATCGATGAAAGGTTACTTTTATATTCAGACATCCGCAGAGGGCTGGTTTGATTATACGTTTTATGATCGGAAATACCGGGAACTGGACGGAGGATCTTATGAGAACACGGATATTTCTATTCAAGAGGCGGTGGAAGCTCTCCTTAATGAAGAAAAGATTATGTTAGCTCAGTGTCATGTGGTTTGTTGGAACGACTTTATGGAGGCAGTAACAGAGGTAGGGCAGCGAGAAATACAAGGGAAAATAGAAATGCCATTAACTTCCGGTATAACAGAAAAAGAAAAAGCGCTGGGTGATATGAGCCGTTCAGCAATAGAGGAAACGGTGTTGTGTTACGCACAGGCACAGCTTGAGGATATGGGACTGGAGGATGAAGTAAAACTAAACGCTGCCCGTGTTTATGGCAGCCGCACAAGAGCGGGATTATTCAACAATGGTTCTGATTTGGATGTGGTTCTTTTCTACACAGGAAATATCCGGGAAGATGATTTTTTCTCGGTCCTTCATAAAGCTGGAATGACGATTGCAGGGATTCCGCTGGATATTACCCCAGTATCTGAGAATCGAACCTATACTATGGAAGAATATATGAAAAATGCGGAGAAATATCTGGATGATAAAGAATTGAAGAAGCTGGCATATGATATTGATCAGTTTCTAAACGAATTTGATCTGTATGAATACCGGGATACAGTTGAGGACAGGGAAGAAAATGTGAAAATGATTTATGCTGATCTTGTTTCCGGAGAAGCAGAGTCCATACGGAAATGGGTGGCAGAGATTGCCGAGGGGGAGAATGACGATCTTCCAGAGGATGTAGAAAATGCAAAGAAATTGTTAACAAGAATTGAGCAGGCACAGGAGACGGGCAGGGCGGAAGTTATGTATGAGCCGGAGGTGGAAGAAGCAAAAATTACGTTCTATGTGGCAGAGTGCATGGAGTTCCCTGTGATGGGAGAGTATCACGATAACCTGACACTGAGGGAAGCCTTTCAGAAATACAAAGAGATCCCGGCGGAGCGGATGAACGGGATCAAAGGGATCGGCTTCCGGATGGAGGACGGGAGTATGTATGACGGGGATTATGAACTGATGCGGGCCGGGAGCATCTCGAAAGATGCGATTGACCTGGTTCCCCATTATCAGGAAAGCCCCCTGGTGCAGAAAGCCATGGCAGACCTGGAGAAAATGCTGGCAGAGGAGCAACAGAGGAAAGAGCCGGTGCAGACAGAGCCGGCGGCAGAACCGGGCGGACAGGACAGACCGGGGAACATGGTACAGAAACCAGAAGCATCGAAGCCTGCCGGGGTGCGCCAGTCTGTCCTTGCGGCGCTGCGTGAGAGGCAGGCAAAACAGAAAGCCCAGGAACAGCAGGTACAAAAAGAGGGAGAGAAAACTGAAAAGATAGCCCAGGGGCGCAGGAAAGGAGAACCGGAGTTATGAGAGTACGATTTGAGGAAGAGGAATATTTTGTTATGGCTATGTTTGAGAAGGATACCCGTACCGGAACCATGGAGGAAATCCGCCGGGTGCTTCCATTTATCAGGGAAGATGGGGAGATGCTTGCACTTGTCAACAGTACGCTGAAGAAAATGGAGCAGCTCACGGATCAGGAGTTCTCCCGGCTGGATCTGGAAACCTATGCGCAGGAACCGGCGGAGGAAGCGTGATGGAGATCAACCAATTTGCCCTGTACCAACTGAAGAATATCCCGGAAAACCGGATGATCCGCTACCGCTCTTATAAAACGCTGCAGGAGCAGCATATCCCTGTGCGGTATGCGAACTATGAACAGGTTTACCTGGGACGGATGAAGAAAGGGGATAAGCCGGACACGATCCGGAAGCGCCTGGGGGAGCATCCGCCCCGCAGATCTGCCTGCCACAGCCTAAGCGTCAGTGATGTGCTGGTCTTAAACAGCGGCGGCGAGATCACAGCCTATTATGTGGAAAAAGAAGGCTTTGTTGTGCTTGCCGGTTTTCTCCGCCTGGGTTCCTCCAGTGCCTTGATTTCCTATGATACAACAGATTTTCATATTGAGGGGAAAGAAGGAAGCTGGCTTGCCTATGACAGTATCATCATAGACGGGCGGGAATTTTTCCTCATGGAACACACCGTTTACGGGGCGCAGGCGGCCAATGTGGTGCTGGACAGTGCGGGGAATATGGTGGCAGACAATGTTTTCCACGGCTTTGACGGGACAGTAAAACAGCAGATTTGGGAGTACCTGCACCCGCCAGCAAAAGAGCCGGAACCGGAGAAAACTAAAAAGCCGGTGATGGAAAACTGGCAGAAAGCCTACGAAAACGGGGAATATCTGCGCAGCGCCGAGATTACGGAAGAGCAGAATTACAACATGATTGATGGGCGTATGAATAATCTGCCGAACAAGCCTCGGAAGATTGGAGGACGGATTTCTGTGCTGGATCGGCTCCATCTGAAGCAAGAGGAGATTGCCAGAAAGAGCGGGAAGCCTGTGCCGCAGATGGCGACGGAAGAAGAAATGGAGCGGAGAAGAAAATAGAAAAGGGAAGATGTTTTGCCGGGAGGGCAGGCATCTTCCTCTTTTTTTAATCTCTGAAATACTTTAGCATTTGTACCAATATCGGACTTTCCGCAATTTCGTCTGTATCTCTCTCTCGTTGACCAAACTGGACAAATTGGGAAGCGGAATAAAAGTCATATAATTTTGGATTGCTGGCACATTCTATGTAAACAGCTTTCCCACCGATAATAAACTGAGCTTCCCGGACTTTGCTGCAGGCAATAGATAATAATTCCTGTCCGGGTATCGAGGCAGATAAGGCAGGATTAAAATTTCTGCCGAGCTGTGCAATCAAAGGCATAGACACCAGAAAACGGTCAAGTTCTTTGTCATATTGTGAAAACTTTCCTATACGCTTCTGGAGAGTTTTGCTTAGTACATTTCCGTTGATAGAAACAAATTTATTTGCCAGTGTAAAATAGCCAACGAGATCAGGTGATTCTTCATCAGAAAAAACAAGATAGGTCATTGCAAGCCGCTGTCTGGCAAAGCCAATCGCCTTTGTTTGTATAAAATTTTCCACATCTATATTTTGGGGACACATGAAACGGGAGAGGATAGACTGTAGCTTATCCTCTCCGTATGTGTCGAGCATTTCTAAAAGATTCAGCTCTATATAATCCATTATAATTTATCTCCGAAAAAAGCTTTGATATTTTTTGTACCTTTTAATTCCTTTACGCTGTAATTACGGGAAGCAGGCTTTGTCGCAATAGCTGCGGCTTTTTCCAGTGCTTCCACAAAAGCAGCGGCGGAGTCTTTGTCATGGATTACAATGTTCTTTTTAATACTCTGTGTTGCCATGTGCATCTACTCCTTTCTTATTTTCTTATCCATAGTATAGTCGATTTTTCAAAAAATAGCAATGAACTATTTTTAAAATATGATGAAATGGGGAGAACCATATGCATAAATTGAAGTCTCTATTTCAATAGCTCATCATAACTTGTCTCCAGGCAGTCCCGGATGCCTCGGAGTTGTGTCCCTGTGATATGCTGGATTCCTCTTTCGATTTTTACCAGCGTTTCCCGTGTCATATTCAAGCCCTGGAGCTGGAGCATACGGACAAGTTCAGTCTGTCCAATTCCTTTTTCTTTTCTGATGCGGCGGATATTCCCGCCAATGTCAATACCAGTCTGCTTGATTTTTTGTTCCATGCGATAAAACTCCTTGTGTGGACTAGAATGAGTCCGATTTTCCTTTATCTTATCGGCATGGAATGATACAATGGGACTAGAATGAGTCCACTTTTGAAGATGATAACGGAAATTGTAATACAGAAATGCTTACTTTAATTCACCATGTTTATGTTCGTGCTGTGCGATAGCCTGGCGGATCAGATATAGGATCTCACCATTCATGGAGCGTCCGTCAAACTCTGCAAGGCTTTTCAGCTTCTTGTGCGTTTCTGAGTCAATGCGTAAACCGATATGTTTATCTTTATCCATAATACCTCCTGTCTAGTACATTTAAGTACAAAATAAGTTCGTTAGGATAAGTACATTTTAAGTACAGGTAGTGATATGATGTGATAAATGGACTTGTTTTAAGTACACTAAATTTTGGGAGGGGAAACAGGATGCAGGAGAAAGGGAAAAAGAAATATTACCGGATCAGGGCGGGGCTGTTCTGGCTGATGATCGGTGGGTTTGTACTGTTGCTTTTGGGGGTGTATTTTAAGGATGAACTGTATGAAAAGTGGCTCAGAAGCGGAGGTATGGAGAATGTCAGCTATGAGGGAGTCCAATCCGCACTTGAGGATCAGGGAAGCTGTTATCTTTGCGGGAGCAGCGATTACAGTCTGATAGATTATTACCGGAAATTTGATACGATAGGATTGATTTCGCTTAATGACTGGTATGTGTTGGACTTTCGCTTGAAATGCCATGACGAAAACGGAAACGAAGTGAATGGAGAAGATGGAACTTCGACAAGTTTTGGAAATACCGGAGAAATTATTTATTCCACAGAAAGTAATTTCCGAGGCACAATGGCTTCCATAGAGGTAACACTTCCGTAGGATTATCAGATGAAAACAGAGACAATCCGGGGACATCTCTGTCAGAAATGCTTGAATAAAGTGCTGGAATCTTTGGAGTTCCGCAAATGGAAATACGAAAAGAAAGAGGCAGTTCCGCTCTGCCTGGTGGATTTTAAAACGTTGGAAATCTATTCTCTTCAGGACTGGCACCGGGGCTGTCGGATACAGAATTATTGGGTGGAGATAGAACCGGATGGGAATAAAATCACCGTGGAAGCATATACCATTCCGGATCAGAAGGAATAGGAAGTTGTTGTGGGAAGAAATGGGATTTCGTGTTACAATGAACTCTAGTTGAAAGAATGGCCGGATGGGAGAGTGTGAGCTTGAAAGATAGTGAATTAAGCAGGAAAGCCCATGCTGCGGTTTACCACCAATGCCAGCGGCGGGGCTATGCCGCACCGGTGGATGTGCTGATGGAGATTGGCGTACTGCCAAAACAGAAATATGAAGAATGGCGTTTCGGGAAAATCCCGTATTTGGAGCAGGTATGCACCTGCAATCTCCGGAAGCTTTCTGTAATCATGGGGCAGATCCGGCGATATGCGCAAAAGACAGGATTGAAGCCGTCTTTTTGCTATTATAAGCGGTGGGGCGTAAAGAAAAAGCATGGACACAGGCCGGTGATCCTGCTCCGTTTCAGCAAGAGCGGAAAGCCAGAGATTGAGAAAGCATATGCGACTCACTATGTAGATATCAAGAAAATCGAACAACTGAAAAAGGATACACAGGATAGGCCCACGGAGTAAAGAAAAATCTCAGTGGGCCTTCTGATATAAGGCAGAGATTTAGGAGCGTGTACTTTCTCGTTCCTGCGCTGTCTGCCGGGAGCGGTCTTTCCCCAGAAATGTGTCGATGTTTGTCTGGACAATATGCAGTTCCTTTTCATATTCCCGGAGGTTTCGGTATGCTTCGTACTGGCTGCTTTTCCGTGCAGCCAGCTTTTCTTTTTCTGCTTTCAACAGTTTCATGGAAGGCAGTTTTCCATCTTCTGAATGTTCTTTCAGTATTTTCCGGGCAGTTTCATACAGAGTGATCTCCGTCTGGTGTTCCAGCCGGAACTTCTTCTTATTCTTGCAGGTAAGAAATTCCCGGTACACTGATTTGTTAGCCAGATATTGCCCTGTATAATGAATTTGTTCGTTGACCTCACGAAGTTTCTTTTCCGTAGAACGGAGTGTTTTTCGCATCTCGGTGGTCTGTGCCTGTGCCTCATCAAAAGCGGCTTTCAGATCATCTTCCGTATCGTAACCATGCTCTTGAATATAGGCCACTGTTTTCGCCATCTGCTGTAAATTAGACAACCGGACTTTCCTGGCATAAGAAGAATTTGCCTGCGCTTTTGCACAATTCTGCAGATCAATCACAAGCCGGAGTTCGGATTTGATAAAGACGAAAGCAGGCAGGTCGTTCTGATTCGCAAAGGCAGATGGTTTATCGGATGTATCCGGCTCAGGTGACAGGTTCTGGTGGCATTTGGAATTTTTCTCCCATACAGACAGCAGATATTCTTTTTCATACCGTGTTCCCAGGTTTCTGCCCGTAATGTATTTCCCACGCTCCGGATGGAGATAGCTGAACCGCCTACGGCTGATCTTGAGTGAAATATGATAGTTGTCTAAAAGCTGCTTTTGAAATTCTTCCAGACTGCGGGCGGAAGCGGCGGCTTCCTCAATGGCGTTTCGGAGGAAATCTTTCTGGGTTTCAAATTTCGTTTTGCGTGGTGTGATGCCGCCGGCAGTCATTTCCCGATTTAATGTATCCAGCTTTTTCTGCCCTCTGCGCTGTGCGTGATATTCTCGGTCAGTGACTTTCCTTTCCGCAGGAGAGAGCAGGTCAACCTGGTGCAGTTGCTCTCTGTGGCACAAATCCATCACATCCTGTTTCAGATAGGAAAGATAATCATTCGTAAGATGATGTTTATAGCCAGCACGGGAATCGCATGGCCGTTCCATGAAATCCTGACGTTCCACATCATGTTTCCGCAGGCTATTGATAACGATATGCACATGAATGTTGCCACTCTGATTGTGTCCGTCTGTATGAGTGCAGACTAAAGCCTGATGGCCGGGAAAATTTTTCCGGGCATACTCCAGACCGAGCTGCTGCGCTCGTTCTCCGGTCAATCCGCTTTCCTCCGTGTCCTTCGGATCAAAACTTAAAATATAGTGATGAGATTTGATCTCATCAAAGGTCTGGTTCTTACGGTATTGTGCATTTAGTTCTTTACATTCCATATCAAAGGTAAAGGAATCACAGTTGATGCCGTCCAGATAATATTCCTCCCTGGGGATTAGTCTGCCATTTTCATCAAGAATCGGTTTCATGGTATCCTCGTTATATTGAAACATCAGATAGCGCTGGGTCTCCCCGTAATCCGCATTTTTACTAGCGATATGCTTCAGGATTGCCATGAAAAAAATCTCCTTTCGTAACAGCACTATCGCTCGGAGGGTGGGATAGAAAGTCTCCTGCCATTCTCAGAACTTCGTACTTCATCTCATAAATGTCAGAAATTCCCTGGTTAATTCTTTTGCGCATTTCCTGTGAATGGATACCGCCACTGTTAAAATGGCGGGCGATCTGATTAAGGTTACTTCCGATTTTGCCAAACTCTGCGATTAGCTTTTTCAATTCCGGTAGCTCTGCCACAATTTCATATTTTACTTTTACTGGTTTTCCTGTAACTTGTTTTCGGATATATTCTGCAAGAGGAAGCCGTGCGGCTTCTGCATAGAATAGGAGACGTTCATACTCTGCGTCTGTGAAGCGGAGCATCACTGGATGGGTGCGCCTCAGTTCCTTTTCTTTTTTCGGTCTAGCCATAAAATCCCTTTCTACTAAAATTTGTATTCATACTATAAGCCGATTTAAAGAACATAAAGAGAACAAAATGAATATTTTTAAGATGTTGTTTTTTCGTGATGGGAACCGATCACGCTGCGACTGTCTTTCACAGGAGCCATGATAACACATTAAATAAATGTGCTGAAGCCGAGGGTATGGGGAGCGGAATCCCCATCAAGTTTGCCAGTAAGCAAAAGTTACGAAGTGAGTTTTGAGTTACGCAGGCGAAACTTGCTCTATAGTGTTGAAAAATTGCTGCTTATAAATATATATAAACCAGAAAAAATAGGTGAGCAAGATTAAAATAAAGTTAATTCTTGTTCATCTATTGGATAATAGAATTTAATTCCTTGTTAGTCGCTTTAAAACGGATGAAAGTAATAATAAATCTTCTTCAGAAAATTTACTAATATCTGAAATAATAGAATGTAACAAAGTAGGGTTCTGAAAAGATGGATCAAAAAATTCAGTAGGAGTAATATCGAAGTACTTACAAATAACTAAAAAAGTATTCATAGAGGGTAATATTCTGCCAGAACTAATTGATTGTATATATCCTTGCGAACGACCGATTGCTAAGCTCAAAGTGTATTCGGAGATTCCTTTTTGACAACGTAATTCAGTAATTCTATTTTTGATAAATGCTGAAAAATCAGTTTCCTCATTCATGACACCTCCTATACATATTGTAAGTGTTTTAAAATAATTTTATTCGATTTTAAATATCTATTTGACAATGATTTTGCTTAAAATATACCATAAATATCTAAAGACAGCTTTGAATGAAGGTTAAAAAGGAGCTTCCTGTATAATACAAACATAGGGAATTCCAAGAAAGGTGGTTGATAAAAAGATACCTCAGAGTAAAATAAGATTTGCTGACTTTGCCGGTTAGTAAAAATCTTATTAAACAGAGAGGTATCCGAAATGAAGTATAACACACAAAACGCAAAAATTGCATCCATTACTGAAAAAACTTTAATTGTTGGTATTGATGTTGGAAGTGAAACTTATTTTGCCCGTGCTTTCGACTGGAGGAATTATGAATTCACCAAAAAGCCTTTTGAATTTAGCAATAACGAAGCAGGTTTTTTGTCATTCAAAGCCTGGGTGGAGAATCTTTTAGAGAAAAATGGCAAATCCGTTGTGATTCCTGGTATGGAGCCAACCGGTCATTACTGGTTCGCCCTGGGAAAATTCCTGCAGGACAATGGGATGAGGCCGGTGCATGTAAATCCCCATCACGTAAAAAAGTCGAAAGAACTGGACGACAATAATCCCAATAAGAATGACCGTAAAGATCCAAAGACGATCGCCAGTCTTGTGAATGAAGGACGTTTTTCTTATCCATATATACCGACCGGCGTTTATGCAGAGATCAGGAGTTTGTCAAACATGCGGTTCCAGGCACAGGAAGAGCTTACCAGAGCCAAAAACCGGATCGCCAGATGGTTCTCCATCTATTTCCCGGAGTATAAAGACGTTTACAGGGATTTCAAGGCGGTCAGCGGAAGGATCGTGCTGCAGGCAGCGCCGCTGCCGGAGGATATCCGGAAACTGGGTGTGGAAGGTGTAAACCGGATCTGGAGGGGCGCAAAGCTGAGGGGCGCCGGAATGAAGAGGGCAAAGACCCTGGTATCGGCTGCGGAGCATAGCATCGGGAGTAAGGAAGCGCCGGAAGCGGCAAGGATAGAACTCAGGAACCTGCTGAATGACATGGATGTATATGCGTCAAGAGTGGAAGAACTGCTTGGAATGATAGAAGAAAAGCTAAAAGAGATCCCTTACATCGATAAACTGATGGCAATCAAGGGAGTCGGATTGCTAACCGTCAGCGGATTTATTGCAGAAGCCGGAGATATCAGACGTTTCGAAGATCCGAAACAGCTGCAGAAGCTGGCAGGGTATGCGATTGTGGCAAATGAATCGGGAAAGCACAAAGGGGAAAGCCGGATCAGTTACAGGGGCAGGAAACGTCTGAGATATGTGCTGTATGAGGAGGCGCTGTCGCTGATCGGGAAGAATGCGGAGTTCAAAGAGATCCATGAGTATTACCGGACACGCAAAGAGAATCCTTTGAAGAAGATGCAGTCCGTGGTGGCCGTCGCGTGCAAAGTGATCAGGATCTTTTATGTGATACTGACCAAAGGGGTGGATTATGACCCGGAGAAAATGATGGGGGATATCCGCAGGCCACAGATACAGGCAGCATAAGAGAACAGACCAGTAACCGTTGATCAATGCTTGTCACAGTTGAATTGAGTCCATGCAGTGCTGTGGGTTGAATTCAGCTGTGACAGGACAGCTGAAAGGTACGGGGAATCATTTACGGGGAAACGTCCGCCGCAAGGTGCCGGAATGAGGAAGAGTGCCGGAAGTCAGTAAATAAAACACAAAGAATGAGCCAGTAGTCGGCAGAAATCATCACCATAGGGCAAGACCCTGCAAAGGAGCTAAGCCGACACCCTGGATATGGGCAGGCGGGACGAAGGAAGTGAGGACCCGGCGGAGACGCGGGAGATCCTGGTAGACACGGGAGGTACGCTGCCATAGATGGATGGGTATACACAAGGCCATGTAAGACGAAATACAAAGACGTTTTACTTCGTGTACCCAAAACCAGCTATTTTCGTACCAGATACAGAGAAATGCCCCTTTCCTTGGCTCATTTATCTGAGATAGTAACTTGAAAAACCTTTATTTTAAAGGGAGAATCACTTGACAATATAGGGAGATGACTTGCATGAATGATACCGAGAGAGTATTATACTTTCAGGAGGGAAAAATAATGAAGACTGTAATTTGCGATGATGAAAAAAGCACATGTTCCGAGCTAGAAGAGATTATACTGAAATATGCGAAAGAGAAGAGCGTTTCACTTGTGACAGAAGTTTTTTATTCTGGAGATACTTTGTTGGATTATTTGAAAAGAGAGAAAATAAACATTCTTTTTCTGGATATAGAATTGCCAGGGAAAGATGGAGTTATGGTGGGCAAATATATAAGAGAGGTTCTTGAAGAAGAGAATATATTTTTGATATATATATCTTCAAAGGAAAATTATGCATTACAGCTTTTTCAAAATCGCCCGTTTGATTTTTTGGTAAAGCCCATAGAAGCGGCGAAGATATATCATGTTTTGGATAATATTTATCGTATATCGGGAAAAAATAGTGTGGGATTTGAGTTCCAAACTCAAAATAGTACATATCGCATTTCGTATAAAGATATTTTGTATTTTCAAAGTACTGGAAGAAAAATTAATATTGTAATGAAAAAAGAGATCAGAACATTTTATGGAAAATTGAATGAGATTGAAAAACGAATTCCAGAAAATGTTTTTTTAAGAATACATAAATCGTATTTAGTAAATAAAAATTATGTAAAGGAATTTACATACGAGTGGGTAAAAATGCTGAATGGAGATGTACTAAATATAAGTAAAATCAATCGTGCAGATGTA
>CALIZJ010000327.1 GCA_938028845.1 uncultured Blautia sp. | reverse complement strand
GTCAGATGCGGGAGCAGATATCGGATATCTCTCACCAGGCGGTACTTCCGGTATCGAATATTATCCTGTATTCCCAGCTTTTGGAAGAAGAACTGGAAGCCAAATATACAAGTATGTCCCCGGAAATTTCAGAAGAGATCGCAGCCATCCGGGAACAGGCGCAGACATTGGAGTTTTTGATGGAGGGGCTGGTAAAGCTGTCCCGGCTGGAAGAAGGAATCCTGCAGGTACAGGGAAAAAGACAGGCTCTTTTCCCTGTCCTTACGAAAGTCTACAATCAGTTTTTGTTAAAAGCAAAGGAAAAACATATTCGTCTGGATATAGAAAAGACAGATGAGAAGGCTGTATTTGACGAAAAATGGACTGTGGAAGCTCTAGCGAATATTGTGGAAAATGCAGTGAAATATACGCCTGAGGGCGGAAGCGTCAAAATCCATATAGAAGGGCTTACTTCCTTTGTGCGGGTGGACGTAACGGATACAGGAAAGGGAATACCGGAAGAGGAACAGGGGAAGGTTTTTACACGATTTTACCGCTCCAAGGAGGCTGCCCAAAGTCCGGGAGTGGGTATCGGCCTGTATATCGCAAGAGAGGTCATGAGCGCCCAGAACGGGTATATCAAGCTTTCCTCAAAGCCTGGATTGGGAAGTACATTTTCCTTGTATTTTTTAAAAGAAGAAATATCTCAAAACTGAGAGATTCTGGAGACTGGTTTGAGATATTTTTGTGGTATAGTCTGTATATAAGATACAGGCTATATTTTTTTACTTTGTCAGTACACCCGCAGGATACAGCCGGATTTAGGAGGAAGGAGAGGAAAAATTGACCATATTAGAAACCAGAGGATTGAAGAAAATTTACGGATTAGGGGAGACAGCGGTGAAGGCTTTAGATGGAATCGACCTTAAGGTGGAAAGAGGAGAATTTCTTGCCATTGTTGGTACGTCGGGAAGCGGAAAGTCTACGTTTTTAAATCTTGTGGGAGGTTTGGATGTTCCTACCCAGGGAGAGATCATTCTGGATGGAAGCCGTCTTTCACAGCTTTCAGATGATGAGCTGACAATCTTTCGCCGCAGAAAGATCGGTTTTATTTTTCAGCAGTATAATCTGATCCCCATGCTGAGCGTTTGGGAAAATATTGTGCTGCCTTTAAAAATGGATGGAAAAAGGGTGGATGAAGATTACATCATGGAGATTATAGGATTTTTGGGTTTACATGAAAAGCTGAAAAGCGCACCGGGCAGACTTTCCGGCGGGCAGCAGCAGAGGGTGGCCATCGCAAGGGCTCTTGCTATTAAACCGGCGATTGTTTTAGCCGACGAGCCTACAGGAAACCTGGATTCTAAAACCAGCCAGGATGTTTTAGGTTTACTAAAAGTTACAAGCGAGCGGTTCTCCCAGACGGTGCTGATGATCACTCATAATGAGGAAATCGCCCAGCTTGCCCACCGTATTGTGCGCATAGAGGACGGCAGGCTGGCAGGGGAAAAATAAGAGATCAGTGAGGTGAAAACAGGTGACAAAGAAAGGAGAAGAAATGGGAAGAAGCAGACTGAATCTGCACCGGCGGTTTATCAGCGGATACAGGAAAAATTCTGCGGCGCTGTTTTTAAGCTTTGTACTTACAGTCCTGCTATTTACGGTGATGCTTGTTTTGCTGCATACGAATTTTTATATCTCTAATCTTCAGTTAAAGACAGAATTTACACCCTCTGATTTTTATATAGACGGGCTGTCCCTAGAACAGACAAAGAGCATAGGAGAAGATCCGGATGTAGAATGGATGGCCCTTGAGCAGGGGGAAAATATTCTGTATGAGAAAAATAACCAGCAGCTGCATCTTATAAGAAGTGATGAAAAATCACCTACTATGATGGCAAAACTCGTGGAGGGAAGACTGCCGGAGAACAAAGGGGAAATCATTGCAGAAAAGTGGACGCTTATGAACCTGGGGATTGAGCCAAGTGCAGGACAAAAAGTCCGGCTTAAAAACTGGGATACAGGAGAGGAAGAATACTTTTATCTTACGGGAATCCTGTCTGATATTTACGGAAATAAAAAATATGGGCTTTTATCTATATATACGCCGATGGACAAGACGGAAGACGGAGAGTATCTGGCATATGTAAAGCTTAAAGACGGGGTAAATTACCAGAAAAAGACAGCTCGTCTATGCACAGAGCTTGAAATAGATGCAGATGAGATCAAGGAATGTCCGGCAAGGGCAGACTACGGGGAGTTATATAAAAGGGATGCAGAAATGATTGTCGTGCTTTTAGCAGTCTGCCTGATCATTTTTTACGGAATCTATCGGATCGCCTTTCTTGCAAGGATAGGCCAGTATGGTATTTTGCGGGCAATAGGAATGAAAAAGCAGGAGCTGAGAAAAATGCTGCTTTTAGAACTTTACGAAATTTACCTGTTCAGTGTGCCCGCAGGCATATTCCTGGGAATCCTTCTGGCATATATCGTGATGGCAGTATCCGGCGACTCTGATCTGGAGATCTATTTGCATAATGAGCTCGTCCGCTTTCGACCAGTCATTCCCATAGGAATGATATTTGTAAGTATCCTGCTTATGGCTGTGTGTATCGGCCTCATCGGTTGTAAGATAGGGTGCAGTACCACAAGACTTTCTGTCAGCCAAATGCTTACCGGGAATCCTGGAAAAAAAGAGAAAAATACAGAGCTTTTTTCCATTCAAAATGCAAAGACAAAAAGCGGGCTTCTGGTGCGGATGGGAGGAAAATATCTTTTCCGGGACTGGCAGATGGGGGGATTTCTGCTTCTTACGGTGTGTGTAGGAGTCGTTCTTTTTACCGGGCTTGCCTATCAGGCGGAGGTGGAGCGGATATACAGAGAAGACACAAAGGAGATGTATTATTTAAATGGGGAGTACGCCATGACCATGCAGTATTTTGACCAGACGGAGCAGGGAATTTCAAGAGAAAACGGAGAAAAGATCATGGCGCTTCCTTCTGTCACTCATGTAAAGACTTCTTCCTCTCTTCCGATCCGGGTGATTGATTCTAAAGAGGTGGCGCGAAATGAGGCGTATTATGAAGAACATAATGCATCCTTACAGGAGCTTTATGGATACAGTGATTCAGGTTTTGACGGAACAGATCAAGTATATAAATCCCAGTTGTGCGGCTATAACACAAATGCCCTGAAGGCATTAACGCCCTATGTGCTGGAAGGCGGGTTCGACCCGGAAAATATGGAGGAAGACGAAGTGATCCTTTGTGTGCTGCGGACAGATGATACACGAAAGGGCCAGCCGCCGGGTTCCCATAAGGAAGGAACACCTTTGATGGAGTATCATGCAGGGGATGAGATACGGATCAAATACCGGGCAGATTTGGATACAGAAGATTTTGCGTATGAAGCTTTTCGTGACAAAGGAGAAACTTATATTTACCGAACTTTTAAAGTAGCGGCAGTGGTTTCTTTTGACTATATGTATGACTGCAACAGGAACGTATATCCTCTGCTTATCACGGAGGATTCCTACATCCAGGAGATTGCCCCCAAAAGTGCTTTTCAGTGTATATATCTGGATGGAAAGGGAGAGATGACGCTGAAAGAACAGCAGGAACTGGAAGAGCAGCTTATTGCCCTTGGAAGCCAGAACAATAATATTTCCACACGGAGCCTGATCTCGGAAATCCGGCAAAACGAGATGTTTTATTACAAACAGATGGTTTATATTTATGGGATTGGGATCATTGTGTTTGTGCTGGTACTGCTCAATATCGTAAATAATCTCCGCTACCGTATGCAGGCGAGAACCAGGGAGGTATCCATGCTCCGTGCCGTTGGGTTAAGCGTATCCATGACAAAGAAGATGTTCTTTTTTGAAAATGCAGCACTTGGTACAGGGGGAATATTGCTGGCGTTTTTCTGCCTGCAGCCAGTCCTTCGTTATCTGTATCAGAATTCACAGATGGCGGCCTTTGGCCATAGATTTGTTTTCAATTATTTTGACTTTTTTCTTATATCTGCAGTGGCATTAGGGATTTGTACGATCCTTTCCGGCAGAATATTAAAGGTGCTAAGATCCAGGCGGATTGTTGAGGGGCTTGGAAGTTTTGAGTAAACGTTTAAATAGGAGCAGAAATAAAAAAGAATGGCAGCAGTGTCTGTCATTCTTTTATTTTAAAGAAATTTATTTAAGGAAAGCATAGAAATAAGGTCACATAAGGAAAATTTCTCCAATATATTTTTTTAATTTCTCATCAGGAAGCTGGTCAAGAAATTCGTGGATCCATGTTTCCTGAATTTTTATATCTTTTTCCAGACAGAAAGAACGGCTTTCCAATTTTTTATCCATAGAATCGGCAAGCTTTTCCATGAGATCACCTTTTTCCAGGGCCAGCTCCAGGGAGTAATGCTCCAGCCCCAGACTGTCTATGAGGTAGTAAAGCCGCTCAAAATCGTTAACAGACATAGGCTTTTTTCCCAGAAGCAGGTCTGCATCTGAGGAAGAGCAGAGGCTTAGAAAAAGCCTTTTTTCTTTTTCTGTCTGTGTCTGCAGGTGCTTCCATTGTGTTTGGGTATCCGGCGTTAATGGATTTTTTCTGAAAATCACTTTTTTATCTCAAGCTTTGCCGAGACCGCTGCTTCTTCCTTCCAAGGCAGTGAAAAAATTACGGCAAGGCGCCTTTCTTTTTATTTGGAATGTATATATTCCAATATTATTCCAAATTCTAATTAAAATCAATATGTAATGTATAGATTCCAAAAAGTCAGATAAATCAGAAAGAGGAGCCGTATTGTGCCGGATAAATTAAAGCAGGATATTTCTATAGGTCATAATCTTCAAAAACTAAGACAAAAATCAGGGCTCTCCCAGGAGCAGGTTTCTGCACAGCTTCAGCTTCGCGGACATTCTGTTACCAGAGAAATGATCTCCCAGATGGAACGGGGAAAATATAATATCAGGATCAGCATATTATTGGAACTGGCAGATATTTATCATGTGGAGATCCAGGAATTTTTCCAGGATATTTCTTAAAAAGAGATATTGCCGGGAGACAGATACATTTATGCATGTTAAATTTCCGGAATGTGAGAAAGAAAAAACAAGAGATATGTGCTGGCTTTTTCATAAAGCTGAAAGTAATGATCAGCGCTGGGAAAGAATGCCCCAAGAGTTGATCGGTTTATAACGGAAAAGAACGATACGTTCTTATAAAATGATGAAATATCTGGCAAAAAGCTTTATCGGATATGAGAAAGGATGCTTTTCATAGAAAATACGACGGATAAACACAAATCGTTACCTGGAAACAGGCGGCGATTTTTTTATTGCTTTGGCTGTACATGGGAAATTCTATATATGGGCATAGAAAGTATAGGAAGTTTGAGTAAATTCTTTTTAGTTATGCATTTCGGGCATGAAGAGAAATGAAAAAGGGGTATTTGCTTTGAAGGTGATACTGTGTCAAAATAAACGAAAGTGCCTGGATTGCTTTTTTCAGAGATGACGCAGCAGGCAGGTGTAAACTATGTTTATCTGTCAATTTATGAGCTTACATTTTTAGAGACAAAAAAGCTGTTGGGAATAGGGAAAGAGACTTTATCTCTTGGACAGCCAGACAAAAAATAGTGGTTTTAGAAAATCGGGAGGGATTAAAATGGAGCAGATAAAATTAGGCAATTCAGATTTAAAGGTTTCACGGATCTGTATGGGATGCATGGGGTTCGGGGATGCGGCTAACGGACAGCACACATGGACGATAGATGAAGCCCATACCAGGGAGATTGTCAGACAAGGGTTGGAATATGGAATCAACTTTTTTGATACAGCAATCGCCTATCAAAGCGGAACCAGCGAGCAGTATTTGGGAAGAGCACTGCGGGACTTTGCAAAGAGAGAGGAAGTTGTTGTGGCTACCAAGTTTCTTCCCCGTACCCAAGACGAGATCCAAAATGGGGTGACTGCAAAGGAACATATAGAGCGGATGATCAATAAAAGTCTTTGCAACCTGGGAATGGATTATGTGGATCTGTACATTTATCATATGTGGGATTACGAGACACCCCTTTATGATATCATGGAAGGGCTGAATCAGATAGTAAAAGAAGGAAAAGTAAGATATATCGGTATTTCAAACTGCTACGCCTATCAACTTGCAAAGGCCAACGCCCTGGCAGAAAAAGAAGGTTTTGCAAAGTTTGTATCCGTACAGAGCCATTATAATCTGATTTTCCGTGAAGAAGAGCGGGAAATGGCTAAGCTTTGCCGTGAGGACAACATAGCCATGACTCCGTACAGTTCCCTGGCAGGAGGAAGACTTTCCAAGACGCCGGGAGAGACTTCCAAACGTCTGAAAGAGGACAGCTATGCCAGATCAAAATATGATGCCACAGCCAAAGAGGATGGCGTGATCATTTCCCGTGTGGCAGAGCTGGCAGCCAAGCGCGGCGTGTCTATGACGGAAATTTCTCTTGCATGGCTTCTTACGAAGGTGACTGCACCTGTGGTTGGAGCCACGAAACTGGCTCAGGTGGAAGGAATGGCTAAAGCAGCCGAGCTTCATCTTACAGAGGAAGAACGGGCATACCTGGAGGAACCCTATGTGCCTCATCGTCTGGTAGGGGTCATGGCAGAAAATACGGCTGAAGGGGCAAAGGAAAAACATGTGTGGTCTACGGGAAATCAGAAACTTTAAAAAATTAAGGGAAAAGCAGATTTTTCCGGTATACCGCTGAAAAATGTTAGACTCTTGCAAAACGTAACGCAGGATGGTATCCTCAAGATGAGGTGTAATTATGGAAATACGAGTGCTGAGATATTTTTTAATGGTGGCAAGAGAAGAGAATATTACAAAGGCTGCTGAATTTTTACACATTACCCAGCCAACCCTTTCCAGGCAGCTTATGCAGTTGGAAGATGAACTGGGAACGAAGCTGTTTAAACGGAGTAACCACAGCATCCAGCTTACAGAGGACGGAATGCTTTTAAAGCGCAGGGCTCAGGAGATGGTGCAGCTTGCGGATAAAACTTTAAGAGAGTTTATGCACGGAGAAGAAGAGCTTACAGGAAGTATTGCGATCGGATGCGGAGAGGCGAGCAGTGTGCAGGAGCTTGCAGATTTAATCCGGCGGTTCAAAGAGCAGTATCCTCTTGTTCAGTATGATCTGTATACGGCGAATGCGGACGATATTAAAGACAGGCTGGATAAAGGTCTTTTGGACATTGGCCTTCTCACAGAACCGGTAGACATTATGAAATATAATTTTATTCGTTTAAAGAGCCGGGAAAAATGGGGCGTTTTAGTTCGTAAGGATTCTGAGCTTGCCCAAAAAGAGAGCATCAGCCCCAAGGACCTTTTGGATGTTCCTGTCTTTCTCGTACAGCGCGCTCTTGTAAAAAATGAACTGGAAGGCTGGTTTGGAGATTACTTTGACCAGATCCATGTAGCCGGAACCTATAATCTGATCAATAACGTGGCGGTTATGGTGGAAAATAAAATCGGAGTGGCGCTTTGCTTCCGCCTGCAGAACCAGTTCGATTCTCTTCAATATATTCCGCTGTCTCCTGCGGTGGAGACAGGAGCAGTGCTTGTCTGGAAAAAAACGCAGGTGGCTTCCCGTGCCACTCATCAGTTTCTTAATTTTATCAAGGAAAACATGTGATCCGGTGTTACAGCATCGGATCTTTTTTTTCGTTATAAAGAAGTATTCTATGGCATACATCCTTTTACAGAAATGCACAGATTGTATTCCTGTAAAACGAAAACAGGCATTAGACAGATTATAAAAATAAAGATATCATACAGTCAGGAGCCCAGAAGACAGGGCATAAGATCAAAGAAAGAATGGAGATGAGACAATGACAATATATGAGGCTAGTGAACGCTATCAGATACCAGTTGAGGTGTTAAAGGAATATGAAAGCTGGGGGCTGTGCGGGACTGTAAAAAAGGTAATGGGAGTATGGCAGTATGATGATGAGGATTTGGAACGGCTGAGTTTGATCATGACGCTTCATGACAGTGGTTTTTCCAATGAAGAGGTGGAAGAATATATGCGGCTTCTCTTAGAAGAGGAGAATACAGAAGGAAAACGGATGAGCATGTTAAACAAACACCGGGACGTTGCTCTTAGCGAGATACATTTTCGGGAAAAACAGTTAGAACGGCTGGACTATCTGCGATTTAAGATTAAAAATTCTGGAAACAAAGTCAGATAAAGACAAATATTCCTTCCTTTTCCTTGACGAATATGGAGGCTTATGCTAAGATTTTCTCCGGTAAAGGAGGATGAAGTAAAAATGAAAAAGTTTACCTGGATGCTCCCTGTAGCTGCCGGTATCCTATGGGGGTCTGTGGGAGTGTTTATAAGAACTTTAAGCGACTATGGAATGGACAGCTTTACGGTGGTGGAATCCCGTGTTTCCATGGCAGTGCTGCTTTTGCTCGTAGGAATTGGAATTTACGACAGAAAGCAGCTAAAGGTGAAATTAAAAGATCTGTGGCTTTTTATTCTTACCGGAGCTATAGGTATGCTGGGATTGAATATTACATATAATGATGCAATCAATCATCTGCCCCTTTCCCTGGCGGCTGTGCTTTTAAGCCTTTCACCAGTATTTGTCCTGATACTGGCGGCGATTTTCTTTAAGGAAAAGATCACATACCGAAAGGCAGGCTGCGCGGTTCTGGCGATTTTAGGCTGTGTCTTGGCAAGCGGCCTTTTAGAGAGCCTGACTGGCATGGAAATAAGCGGAATTGGCCTTGTTCTGGGTGTGGCAAGCGGTATGTTTTATGCACTGTACAGCATTTTTTCCAAAGCTGCTATGAACCGGGGCTATTCTGGTTTGACCATTACCTTTTACTGTATGGTCATAGTAGGCATCTGCCTGCTTCCTTTCAGTGACTGGGGACAGATTTTTGCCTTTTACGCAGAAGCACCTGTGGGAAATACTTTATATTCTATACTGCATGCTTTATGCGGTTCCGTTCTTCCGTATGCTCTGTATACGATCGCCATTCAGTTCATGGATGCAGGAAAGGTATCCATCCTTGCAGCAGGAGAGCCGGTGGCGGCTATGGTCTTTGGGATGGTCTTCTTTTGGGAAATCCCCACGCCTTTAGAATTTGTGGGAATGGCAGTGACAGTGGCAGCAATCATTTTGCTTGGCATGCCGGAAAAAAAGAGCAAAGAAAAACCGATTCCCAGAGCTATGGGCGTGAATGGGGAATAAGAGTGTAAAAACAGAAAAATAGAGGATGCTGTACGGGAAAGATTTGAAAAATTTATGCGGATTGTGAGGGGCTGTCGGAGGACAGCCCTTTTTTAGTGAAAACCTGCTGACAAAAGTTTAGTATTTTGTGGCAGGTTTAAAAATTTTTTGATCTGTTTAAGCTTAAAGACGATTATTATCTCCCCATTCGCACATTCCGTCTAAAATAGGGATAAGAGATTTCCCGCGCTCTGTAAGACTATATTCTACTTTAGGCGGAATCTGCGGGTATTCTTCTCGATGAATAAGCTGGTCGGCTTCCAGCTCTTTCAGTGTGGAACTTAAAGTCTTGTAAGAGATTCCGCCGATATATTTTTTCATTTCATTGAATCGGACCACACCGAACTCCATTAAGGTATATAATATTGTCATTTTGTATTTCCCGTTAATCAATGACAGCGTGTAGCTGAATCCAGTTGAACTAAGACATTCGTTTGATATACATCTTTCGCTCATTTTACACTCTCCTTTAGGTAAGTATTTAACTTGATTGTAAGTATCGCACTTTAATGTGCGTACTTGCTTTTGGTTTCATTCTTGCTATGATTATAATGTCAGTGATCGAAAAAGTCAATTTTGTTTAAGCAGTCATGAAATACCAAAGGAGGAAAAGTTTAATGAGTAAAAAAATAGTTGTAATTACCGGAAGTCCCAGAAAAAACGGAAACAGTATTGCCATGACAGACGCTTTTGTTAAAGCAGCGGAGGGAAAAGGACATAGTGTTGCCAGGTTTGACGCCGCCAAAATGAATGTAGGCGGTTGCCAGGCCTGTGAAACCTGCTACAAGACAGGCAAGGCGTGTTCCTTTGATGATGACTTCAATCTGATTGCTCCTGCTGTGCTGGATGCGGATGTGGTTGTCTTTTCTATGCCGGTATATTGGTATTCAATCCCGGCGCAGATCAAGGCAGTGATTGATAAGCTGTATTCCTTCTGTGTTGCCGGAAAAAATATCGCCGGAAAGGAATGTATGCTGATTGCATGCTGTGAAGAAAATGATATGTCTGTTCTGGACGGTGTACGGATTCCCGTGGAGCGTTCTGCAGCGCTTATGAAATGGCATATGGCGGGAGAAGTTCTGATTCCCGGTGTTTTGAATACTGGTGATATTGAGAGAACAGACGGCTGCCAGCAGGCGGCGGCTCTGGCAGAAAAAATTTGAAAGAAATGGGGTACCAGATATGAGCAAAAAAATAGTGATACTGAATGGAAGTCCCCGAAAGAAAGGCAATACCTCTATGCTTGTAAAAGCATTTACTGAAGGTGCGGAAAGTGCCGGGAATACGGTGATAGAGTTCTTCCTTGACAGTATGGAGATCCACGGCTGTAAAGGCTGCTTTGGCGGGCACAGTAGTCAAGAATGCCCGTGTGTACAAAAGGATGATATGATTCAGATTTATCCGGCAGTAAAGGAATGTGATGTAGTGGTGCTGGCAACGCCGCTCTACTACTGGAATATGAGCGGTCAGATCAGAACCGCCATCGACCGTTTATTTGCTTTAGAGGAAGGCGGCGGCAATCTTCTCAGAGGACATGACAGAGCTTCCGCTTTGCTAATGGCCGCAGAAGGTCATGGATTTGAAGATGTACTCACTTATTACGATCATCTGATGGAACATTTGCGCTGGAAAAATCTCGGCCATGTTCTTGCTGGAGGGAATATGAATGTAGGGGATATTAAGGACAAGCCTGAAATCCAGCAAGCCTATGAACTAGGGAAATCTATCCAGTAAATAGTGGTATCTTTTTTGGGAAAAATGTATGAGGGGCTGTCAATTTCACGGACAGCCCTTTTAAAAATTTTTAGTCAACTTTCAAAAAATAAAAATTTTTATGATTTTGAAAACGGCTCCTTGCATATACTATTTGCGGGAAGTATAATGGAGATAGAAATATGGTTTCGAAAAAATAAAAAAATTAAATTTTTGAAAGCGGGTGACTAAGTGAAAACCATAACGAGAACAAAGTATTTGGATAGAATCATCGATTTAAACGGAACTCCAGATATCAAAATTATTACGGGTATTCGCCGTTCTGGTAAGTCAAAATTGATGGAGGCATATATCGAGTATCTGAAAAGTCATTTTGAAGACATCAACATCATTTTTATTGATTTTATGGATTTGGCTTTTGAGGAAATCAAAGAATATCATGCGCTGCATGCTTATGTTGAGGAACATTACCAGGAAGGGAAATCAAATTATCTTTTTGTGGATGAAGTCCAGATGTGCCCGAAATTTGAACTGGCAATCAATAGCCTTTATTCAAAAGGAAAGTACGATATCTATGTTACCGGCTCTAATGCTTTTTTGTTAAGTGCTGATTTAGCTACTCTTTTTACTGGACGTTATATTGAGATCCATGTGTTCCCATTCAGTTTTCAGGAATATTGTCAGTATTATGATGATGTCAGCGATAAGGACAAACTCTTTGAAGCCTATTCCATAAAGGGCGGACTGTCAGGTTCTTACGCTTACAGAACAGAAAAAGACAGAACAAATTATATCAGGGAAATTTACGAGACGATTGTTACAAGAGATTTAGTGCAAAAATACAATCTGCCTGATACTTTAGTTTTACAGCGATTGAGCGAATTTCTTATGGATAACATCAGCAATCTGACTTCGCCAAACAAAGTCAGCCAGCTGCTGACCGCAAATATGACTACAACGAATCATGTAACAGTCGGTAAGTATATTAAGTATCTGTGCAGCGCCTTTGTCTTTTATGATATCAAACGTTATGACATCCGTGGGAAAAAGTACCTGGAAAGTTCTGAGAAATTTTATTTGTGTGATACCGGTATACGCTATGCGATTCTTGGAAGCAGAAATATGGATTACGGAAGAGTTTATGAAAATATAGTTTGTATCGAACTGCTTCGCCGTGGATATGATGTGTATGTTGGAAAGCTATACCAGAAAGAAATTGATTTTGTAGCACAAAAAGGAAGTGAAAAAATCTATATTCAGGTCAGCGACAATATTTCCGGTCAGGAGACTTTTGAGAGAGAATGTTCGTCGCTGTTACAGATCAGAGACGCTTATCCTAAAATGCTTATTGCCAGGACAAAACACCCGAAATACAGTTATGAGGGTATTGAAATTTATGATATAGCAGATTGGCTGCTGCAGGAATATTAATTAACGGATAACTGTTGTAAGGCGCAGGATTAATAATTAACCTGATGTGCTAATTCAATCAAATTTTATTGAAAACCTGTAAGTGTCCAAAGTATCCCTTTAAAATAAAGGACTGATTTTACATTTACTGTCTGCCTTTTTAGAATATAAGGATGTTAGAAAATATTTCTGCTGGAATAAAAAACCTGTCCCGTAATGGGACAGGAAAAAATTGTCAGGTATCGAATTGGCTAATTAGTAGTTCTTTGATTGGGAAGCGTTCCTTTCTCCATATGTATTTCCTGGTGAAAGCGTATCGCCATAAATACTGTTATAACAAAGGATAAGATATCAGCTGCAGGCTGGGCTAAGATTACCCCGTTTAATCCCCATATCCGCGGAAACAGCAGGATAACTGGAAAAAAGCAGAGCCCTTGCCGACAGGCGCCAAGAATACATCCTTCTTTTGCTTTTCCCATTACAAGGAACAAAAAAGAATAAACCGTGTAAACACCGAAAAGCATAAAGGACAGTCCATTTATCCGTAATGCCTGCTGCCCGATTTGTATCATATTTTCATCTCCAGATGTAAAAGACGACATGATCTGGCCTGAAAAAATTACGGACACTAATCCAAAGATTACACAGAATATGGTGGAATAGAGTATTGCTGTTTTAATTGCTTCTGTTAAACGTGAGTAGTTTTTGGCACCATAACTGAAGCCGGCAATGGGCTGAAATCCTTTCAAGAAACCGTACACAATCAGAGTTCCCATTGACAGGATTTTTGTAACTGGACCCATGGCTGCAAGGGCAGATTCCCCATATTCTTTTGCGGCATCATTGATCATTGCAATAGAGATACTGGTAAGCAGCTGAAATAGCAGGGTAGGAATCCCTATTTTTAAAATTTCAGATAAGATATCTTTGGAAAACTGACACTCTTTTATATGAAAGCTAAATACGCTTTTTTTGCGAAGAATATAGAAAATGTAAATAACAGAAGATACCATTTGTGAAATCCCAGTTGCAATGGCAGCGCCAGCAACACCTAGACCAAATGTATAGATTAAGAGAGGATCTAATAGTACATTTAATATTGCTCCGGACATTAAAACACACATAGCGGTTTTTGCGGCTCCCTCACTGGAGACAATATTATTCATGGTTACGTTAAATACATTAAAAATGGAAAACGTGACATAAATACTGGAGTATGATAATGCATATGGCATAATGTTTGGTAATGCACCGAATTGCTGTAAGATTGGTTTCAGAAATAGTATGGAAATGAGGACTGCGGCAGCACCAATTCCAATACTGCTATATAGAGCGGTGCTGGCTGCTTTATTTGCAGTTTTTCTGTCGCCTTGTCCAAGTAATCGGGATAAGTAAGCAGCGGCACCGTTACCAAACAGCAGGCCGAGCCCTACAACAATTTGCCCCAGAGGATAAGCTACGGTTACTGCTGCCATTTGGTTGGTTCCAAGACCGCCGACAAAATAAGTATCAGCCAGATTATAAAGCGCATTGATCAGCATTCCTGCCATGGTTGGCAGTCCCATGGAGAGTAAAGCTTTGGGAATAGGGGCGCTCCCCAATAATTCCATTCGGTTGTTTTGTGTGTTCATTGTGTTCTCCTTTCTCTTGATTTTTGGTGTAAAATATTATACTATAAATTATAACATTAAACTGTGACACACATACTACTATAAAATATAGTGGTTGTCAAGAGGCAAGGAGGATATTTTTATGGCTACGATTGACCTGATCGTATTAGGAATTTTGAAGAAGGAACCATTGAGTGCATATGATATTCAGAAATTGGTAGAATATCGAAATATTTCCAAATGGGTAAAGATCAGTACCCCTTCCATCTACAAAAAAGTGATCCAGCTGGAAGAAAAAGGACTGATCACCGGAACTGCCGTCCGAGAAGGGAAAATGCCGGAAAAGGTTGTGTATTCTTTGACAGATGACGGTGAGAAAGCATTCCAAAAACTGATGTTGGAAATATCCCGTAAGCCCATTCGCTTCTTTTTAGATTTTAATGCGGTAATTGTTAATTTGGACAATTTGTCTGCGGAAGAAAGGCAGGAGTGTCTGGAAAATATTACAGATCAAATAGGTATACTGAAAGCATATCTGGAAGAGAATGTTAAGGCTAAAAAAGACAACCCAGATATACCAGAAGCAGGCTGGGCGGTTCTGCAGCAACAGATCCTTTTAGTTCAGGCGATTGAAAATTGGATCGCAGCAATCCGGTAAAACCTGATATGTCAGTGGGTGAGACTGCTTCATCCCAGCAATCGGATTGATGGCAGTAGAAGATAAGGTGTTGAATAAGTATGGCAGGATGCGCAGAGTGTTTCTGCAGAAATAGAAGGCCATTGCTTTTGATGAGCTGGTGTTGACAGATCAGTTGTTTCTTCATCTGTATGAAGTACAGGAGACAGCAGAGAAAATCGAGTACAAACAGACAAAAACATGCCTTATAAAACGGATTTTCGACTTACAAGGGCATTTTTAGATTTTATAAGGGGAACACTGAAAACGGCAAAATAAAAATATGATATCATATAAAAATAGATTTGTGCCGATATTATAGTATACTTATAATAATCGACTTGTGACTGAAAAAGTGATCGCATGAAGAATGTAAGGTAAGTTATGCTTGAGAATAAATTAGGTATTATGGATTCAACGGAACTGGCAAGAGCAGAGGAAAAAATCAGTAAGCAAAAAGCCATTGAGATATTTGAGAATGGATTTTTTGAGACGTTAGAACCGGGAACTTATAAAAGTCTTGCGATGATTCAACAATATCTTTTTGATGAGATTTATGATTTTGCCGGTAAATTACGAAAAGTCAATATTTCAAAAGGCAATTTTCGATTTGCTCCGCTGATGTATTTGGAAGGGGCGCTGGAGAGCATAGATAAAATGCCTCAGTCAACCTTTGATGAAATTGTCGAAAAATATGTGGAAATGAATGTGGCTCATCCCTTCAGAGAGGGAAATGGGAGAAGCACGAGAATATGGCTTGATTTAATGCTGAAAAAAGAGATTGGCTATGTGGTTGACTGGAGTAAGGTAGATAAAGAGGATTATCTGCTTGCTATGGGCAAAGTCCCATCAAAGATATCGAAA
>CALIZJ010000326.1 GCA_938028845.1 uncultured Blautia sp. | reverse complement strand
CTTTCGGAAACGGAAGGCTTTTTTTCACACTTTTTTCACAAAAGAATTAGCACTCGCCTATTGACAGTGCTAACAATAAATGTTATAGTACATATAGAACAAAGGAAAGGAAATAAAAAATCCTAACCGGTTCCATTACCTACAACGTTGTCGGAATTGTTCCGCAGCGCTAACATAGATTCAAGTCAGAGAAAGGAGCAATGACTTATGATGATGCCTAGTATTTTTGGAGAAAATTTATTTGATGATTGGATGGATGATCCTTTTGATACGGAATTCTTCGGACGGAAAAATCCGCTGTATGGAAAGAATGCAAAACATATGATGAAAACAGATATCCGTGAAACGGACGGAACCTATGAATTGGATGTGGATCTTCCGGGATTTAAGAAAGATGAAATCAGTATCCAGTTAAAAGACGGCTACGTTACTATTTCCGCAGCCAAAGGACTTGATAAAGATGAAAAAGATAAAAAAGGCAATTACATCCGCCGTGAACGCTATGCCGGCAGCATGACCCGAAGCTTTTATGTAGGCAAAGGCATTACAGAGGATGAGATCCATGCCAAATATGAAGACGGTATCCTGAAACTTTCTATTCCTAAAAAGGATGCGAAAGCCGTTGAAGATAAAGGTTTTATCCAGATTGAAGGATAACAGACTATCTCCTCTTACTTTCTTTTAAGCACCAGTTTCCCCCTTAAAAAGGGGGGATCTGGTTTTTTTATGCAGTCTCTGTCTCTTCCCCCTCCAGAGCCTTCGTTTCCTGAGCTGATTCCTGAATATGCATTTTGGCTTTTTTTCTTGTCAGCAGAATTCCGCTGGTAAGCGCAGTAAGCGGTGCTACCGCCACAAGCCCGCAGCTTCCTACAAGAGTATCTAAAATTTCCGCCGACACGTATTTATAATTTAAAATATTATCCAGAGGCGTTCCCTGGGCCATAAAAGTCATAAGAAGGGCAATATATCCCCCTGAATATGCCAAAAGAAGCGTTGTTGTCATCGTTCCCATAGCCGCTCTTCCCACGTTCATTCCTGAAGCAGCCGCCTCTTTCCAGCCAATCGTAGGTTTCTTTTCAATTACCTCATTGACCGCAGACGTAATGTCTACAGATAAATCGATCATAGCGCCTGAAGCTCCGATAAAAATACTGCTCATAAATATCTGGGTCAGATTCAGATCCTGATAGCCGGCATACAAAAGGCTCTCCGAATAAGACATAACAGCCCCATGGATTTTAAAGACATCGGTAAAGATGCAGCCGATAATACATGTCACAAGCACGCCAAGAAGCGCGCCGCAGCTTGCAGCAACGGTTTTTCTGTCCCATCCGTAAACCATAAAAATGATCAAAACAGCTAAAAATACAGTGATAAGGATACCGCACCAAACAGGATTCACACCCCGCAGGTAAGCCGGAACCATGATCTTCCATATAGTCAGCACAGTGATCGTAAACGAAAATAATGCCCGCAGTCCTGTTTTCCCGGCAAAGGCCACAAGAAAAATAACAAAAATTGCTGCCAGCAAAATTTCATAGTTAATACGGTAATGGTCCGTCATTGTCACCGATAAAATTTCATCCCCGTCATAACTGATCACTACATGCGCCAAATCGCCCACCTGGAAGATCTTATCTGATTCCAGTGAGCCGCTTAACATGTTCACCGCTTCTGTGGTCTGGCCTTTAAACTTTCCTCCCAGGATCTCTACCTGACAGATCTGCTCTCCAGACTGGATCAGACCGGAACTTCTCACCATACTTTCATCTGTTTCTAATACTCTTACTTTTACTCTGTCCGTTCCCTGATAAATAGCAGCATCCTCATAGCCCGTAGGAAGGACCATGAGGATGATAATCAACACTATTGCCAGTAAAGAAACGGAATTCTTTCTCAGCATGTTGACCATATTATGCTACTCCTGTGATTGCTGCCATCTTATTGAAGATGTCTGTGTTATCATAGTATCCGTCAAACTGTTCCTGGCCGACACCCATTGCAAATACTTCTACAGGAAGTCCTGTATGTGCATAGGAACTGAAGTCGATACCAGATTTGTTGTTCAAAATATGTGTAATTGTTACAGTAAGCGGTTCATAGCTTCCGTACAGAAGATATTCTTCCTGGCTGAACTCTGTCTCTTCACCTGTACGGGACATGGTTTCTTCATAAGCTGCCTGTAATTTTTCATATTCATAATCTGTCATAACAAGAGAGCCTGCGCCATCCTCTGATTCCGGATGCTGATCCTTGCTGTCTGCCTGCTGAGTCTGCTCTGTTTCTCCTGCTGGAGCCTGAAGGCCAAACAGTTCGGTGATATCTGCCATAACAGTTTCGAAATCTGTCTGGTTCTCTTTGTATGCAGCAACATAATCAGAATCATATTTTGCATAGGAAATCTTCTGGTTAGAAATATTTGTAAGGAAAGTATCATAATCTGTTCCTGCAAATCCGATTGTCAGACCACCGGTTTCATGGTCACCTGTCACAAGGATTAAGGTCTCATCCGGATGCTCATTATAAAACTCTACTGCTTTTCCTACAGCTTCATCTAAAGCGATTGTATCATTAATGGTAGCGCCCGCATCGTTTGCATGACATGCCCAGTCGATTTTTCCGCCTTCTACCATCATGAAGAAGCCGTTGTCATTATCAAGAACTTCGATTCCTTTTTCTACATAATCAGCAAGTCCCCACTCGCCTTCTTCCAGGTCCATTGCATAGCTCATCGCATCATCATCTGCCAGAGTCTCGTCAATAACGATCGTCTTTCCGGAGTCTGCTGTAAGAGCCTCTGCGTCAGCTTTTGTCTTTACTACTGTGTATCCAGCTTCTTCTGCAAGCTGATAAAGATCTGTCTGATCCTCTTCTGCGCCTGTAGGCTGCAGGAGTCCGCCGCCTGCAAAGTAATCAAACTCACTTGCGATCAGTTCCTGTCCAATCTCATAATAGCTGTTTCTGGATGCCTGATGTGCATAAAATGCAGCCGGTGTAGCATGGTTTAAGTTTACGGATGTAAGGATACCTACTTTATAGCCAAGCTGATCTTTTAATTTTTCAGCAATGGTCTCATAGGATGTTTCCATATTTTCATCCATATTGATAGTACCGCTGTATGTCTTGTGTCCGGTAGCAATAGATGTAGCTGTGGATGCGGAATCCGGACAGAAAGATGTACTGTCATATGTCTGTGCAGAACCTGCAACTGGGAAATCCATCATGTTCAGGTTGTTCTGGCTGGTAAGGATATCGTCTCCGTCATCTGCCATTGCACTTAAATAGTAATTTGTTGTCTGGATCTGCGGGTAGCTCATACCATCACCAATAAACAAAAATACATATTTCGGTACTTTTCCTTCTGTTGTTTCTGTAGAAGCTTCTCCATTTGTCTGCTCCGCAGCTTCCTCAGTTGTCTCTTCTGCAGCCTGGGTAGTTTCTGCGCTTTCCTCGGCTGCCATTGCTGCCTGTGCGGGAAGGATGGCGCTGGAAGCTAACATTGCTGTTGTTAATAACAATGCGCTGATTTTTTTTGCTTTCATGTCTCCTTGTCTCCTCTTACTTTTCATATTTTCTTATATCCTCCAAAGCCTTTTCGGCTTCGTTTCGATGTACACAGTATAACAGACGGATATTAAATCCTCCTCCTTGTTTTGCTAAATATAGGTAAAATTTTTGCAGATTTTGTAAAGAGCTTTATCCGGCTCCCCTGGTACTGTCAAGATAAAGCCCCTGCAAAAGGTTAAACTTGCACCTGCAAAAATTTCAAGCTATAATATAGTCTATCGTTCATGGAACTATTACCCGCTTATAATGAGGAGCTATTAATATGAATAAAAAAGAAATATCTGAAATAAAGAAGCAATTTTCTCCTGCCAACTGTTCCATCACCCGCATCTGCGGCTGCTATGTGGACGGAGAAAAAAATAAAAAAACGGAACTGAAAGAAGCCTTTCTCTCTCTTTCTGAAGAGGAAATGTTTAAATACTTTGAAATCTTTAAAAAGACACTTTCCGGAACTGTTGGAAAAAACCTTCTGAATATGGATTTTCCCCTTTCCCAGGAAGAACCCGGGGGAACGCAGGAATTTCTTCTTCGCCTAAGGAGCAGCAAACTTCAGGATAATGAACTTATTGAAGCTTTTTATGATAAGATCATAGAAAATTATGATTACGGCGAAAATTATTATATTATCTTAATCCACGCTGTTTATGACATTCCGGGAAAGTCTTCTGACGGTCAGGAAATGTTTGATGCTTCCGATGAAATTTATGAGCACATCTTATGCAGTATTTGTCCGGTAAAACTTTCCAAGGCAGGTCTGTGTTATAACGCAGAGACAAACAGTATCCAGGACCGTATTCGCGACTGGATCGTGGAAATGCCGGATCTGGGCTTTTTATTCCCGGTATTTAATGACCGCAGTACGGACATCCACAGCATTTTATACTATACAAAAAATGCGGAAGAACTGCGAAGCACTTTCATCGACGAAGTTTTCGGGTGCACGACGCCGCTCTCAGCCGGAGGACAGAGAGATTCCTTTAATGCCCTTGTGGAGGAAACTCTGGGAGAAGACTGCGCCTATGACACAGTCCTAAATATCCATGAAAAACTTACGGAACTTGTAGAAGCCCAAAAAGACGAGCCTGAACCTGTAGTTCTTACTAAATCAGAGGTAAAACGGCTTTTTGAAGACTGCGGAGTGGAAGAAAAGAAGCTGGAATCCTTTGACGAGCAGTACGAAATGGCTGCCGGGGAAAAGACAGCCCTGATGGCTTCAAATATTACCAATACACGGCGTTTTGAAATAAAAACCCCTGACGTGGTCATCCATGTGGAACCAGACCGGGCAGAATTGGTAGAGACACGGGTTATTGATGGCAGGCGCTGCCTTGTAATACCTATGGAAGATAATGTAGAAGTAAACGGAATACGTGTGACTATGCTAAATAAGGAGAATTTCAACGATGAAGAATCAGAAGATACTGTTTTTTGACATTGACGGAACCCTGCTCACTGCACCGCCTTTTTCCGTACCGGAAAGTACACAGCTTGCACTGAAAAAGGCAAGAGAAAAGGGGCATTTGCTTTTTGTTAATTCTGGCCGGACTCTGGCCATGATCTCTCCTTTAATACGGGATCTTGGCTTCGATGGATATGTGTGCGGCTGCGGTTCTCAGATTTACATGCACGATGAACTTCTTTATTCCAGCACTATTCCCAATGAACTGTGCAGGGAAACCATAGATATCCTGCGCCAGTGCGGGATCGCTGCTTTCTTTGAACAGCCCGGCGGTATTCTTTACGATGGAGCTTCTCCTGCCCGCTGTTTGGATGTGGAACATTTAAAAGATGCGGTAAAGGCCGTCGACCTGTCAGCTTTTAGCCCAGAGGAAATGGGTACGTTTACCTTTGATAAATTCCTTGCTTTCTTCCTTAAAGATTCTAATGAGGAAAAATTCCAAAAATTCTGTGAGGAAAATTATTTATACTTTGACCACGGAAACCGGATCTGGGAAGTTACGCAGAAAAAATGCAGCAAGGCCACAGGAATCTGTTTTCTCCTTGAAAAGCTGGATATCCCTCTTGAAAACAGTTTTGCCTTCGGAGACAGCACCAACGACCTGCCTATGCTGAAATATGCAGGACACAGTATCGCTATGGGAAACTCTATGGAGGAGATCTTGCCCTATTGTTCCTATAAAACAACTGAGATTGATAAAGATGGGATTTACAATGCCATGATGCATTTTGGCTTGATTGATTAAGGCGTTTGTTTTCCTGTTTTTATAGTTCTTGAATTTTTATATACAGCGAAAAGCTTCTGTTTCTCACAAATTTTTTAATGATAACAGAAGCTTTTTGTATTTTTCATTCTTTTTTCAGCTTTTTATAAAATTTCTACATTTCCAGGGAATATTCTTTGAACAGCTTTTTCTGCAGCACAGGATCTGTAGTAGAACGCAAAAGCTCCTCCTGGCGGTTATCCCGCATAAGTTTTTGTATCAAGACATTCATATTGGTCATTCCTGCTTTTCTTCCTTCATCCCTCCCATCCTGGATCATATCCTCTATTGCTTTGCACATATCGTATTTTCCCCCTTCCTTTAATGCTTTCGATTTAAGTCTTCTAAACTCGTTTTTATCAGACATTACTCCTATTAAATCATAGGCATCTCCTTCTATATCCTGAAACGTCTCTCTGTTTTCTTCTATGAAATTTTTTAACTGTATTTTGTCATAGGAATATTTTAAGAAGCCAAACACCTGCCGGATATCGCTGTGAAACCATTCCAGATTTTCAAAGAAACGTACTTCTAACAGATTCATAGGATAATCAGCAATCATTTTTCGTATGGCTTCATCAAGTTCTGAAAGGTTTAAAAGGTCCTTGAGCGTTTTGGGACCATCCCAAGGTCTCCGACCAAAATATGTCACCATGGTAAAAATCGGTACCAGCCTGTCTTCTTTTTTCATGCCTGATAAAAATTCAGCGCTTCCAGAAAGCGCTTTCTCTCTCCTGCGGACTTTTTGAAGCTCCCGCCATTGGTTATGATAACCGGCAGCATCTGTATTCATTACTCTTATTGGCATAGCATAATGGATTTCCGTCTGGTTCTGCAGAGCCACCAAAACTGCATGACATCTTACACGCACCTTCCGCAGAAGATCCACTATATATACATCTGCATAAAGAGTTTCACCTTCTCCCTCTATCCTAGAAACGACAGAATCCAGCTCCAAGATATCCTCAGCCGAAATTAACTGCTGCCCATGATACACATAGCCATTTATAAGATCCGCAAACCGTTCTTTATTCTTAAAATAATCAATAGAAGCCGTATTTTGTTCCTGCATATACCCCTTCCTTTCCGGACACAGAAAGGCACAAAAATGCAAGAACATTTTGTACTTATATTATAAAAAATCTCCCGCACAATAGCAATGCTTTTCTATATCCTTATATAAATAAAATTTCGTGGAAAAACTGACCGAACGGTCTGATCATTGAATTTTCTTTATCATACAAAATTCTTTTATGTAAGTCAATTAAAAATGTCTAAATAATCTTATAAAGAACCATAAAGGGAGGGCCGGATTTATCCGACTCTCCCAAAAGTTTATGACTGTCAGTAAATTATTTAAATGTAAATATAACCTTGAAATCTCCGTCTTTTCCAGTAGCTTTTTCAAAAGCTTCCTCCCACTGATCCAGGCTGTAAACAGAGGATACCACGCCGTCTGTCTTTAAATCCCCATTATTCATATGCTCGATAACAAAAGGATAGCAGTAAGGAGAAAGATGCGCGCCCAATACATCCAGCTCTTTTCCATCGCCAATGATGCTCCAGTCTAAAGAAGTCTCTCCTGCAAATACACTGAATTCCACGAATCTTCCCAGCTTACGGATACTGTTCATTCCCTGAATTACACTGGAGGGATGTCCTGTTGCCTCGATATAAATGTCACATCCATACCCTTCCGTCAGCGCCTTGATCTCTTTTTCCACATCCACTTTTCCTGGATTCATCACAATATCTGCCCCGAAAAGTTTCGCCTTTTCCAGTCTTTCGTCTTTCATATCCAGGACAATCAGCTTCTCCGGATTTTTCATCCTTGCATAAGTGATCATACCAAGTCCCAGTGTGCCGGCTCCTGAGATCACTACAATGTCTTCATTGGTAATCTGTGCTCTGTCCACACAGTGCTTGGAACAGGAATAAGGCTCGATCAGAACGGCTTTCTCTGTGGGCAGCTCTTTTGGCACTTTATAAAGAACTGCGTTTTTGGGATAACGGACATATTCTGCCATTCCGCCATTATTATAATACTGGAAGCCAAACATATCATGAGGCTCACACATCCAGTATTTTCCGGTTTTACAGAACCGGCACTCTCCGCAGGGAACGATCTGATCTGCTGTAATCCTGTCCCCAATCTTCCAGCCGGTAACATTCTCTCCCATTTCCACAATAGACCCTAAAAATTCATGTCCTGGTATAAAAGGAGGCTTTACCCAGGAACCGGTTTTCTCTGTCCCCCAGAATCTTTCTGCCCCGTGCATACATTTTAAATCACCCGCACAAATCCCGCACGCTTCTGTTTTAATGATAATATCATCTGGTCCACATTCCGGCACCGGATATTCCGTCTCTAAACGATAATCGTTCTTTCCGTAAGCAACTAAAGCTTTCATTGTTTTTGGCAGCATACCTTCTCCATCCTTTCTTTAAACCCATTCAATTAATTTGTTTAGTAAAATGATTTTATAAAACAAGTTTATCTTAATTTTATCTATTTGTCAACATAAAAGTACCCTCACCACTGGTATGCCTGTGCAGATGCCTCTGGATGGAACATCCTGTGGCTCCATTTTAACGGAGTAACCGCCCATGGATATTATGATGAATTTACTAAGAACCAGTTTTCTATTGTCAAATTCGAAGATACCTTTTTTATCGAAAGCACTATGCGCCGTATTCTTTCCTTGACGATAAAAAAGGACATTCATTCAGAAATCATATCTTCAAACCTGATCGTAAACCTTCTGACAGAATTGATCATTCGAAACAACGATAAAAGTCTGGCACTTTCCTTCATGCCAGACTATATCAAAACTACTTTAAAAGAATTAGAAAAACATTTTTTAGAACCTTTCTCTCTGGAAAACCTGGCTGCTGCCATAGGAGTAAGCAAATACCACCTTTCCAGAGAATTTAAAAAATACATCGGGACAACGCTCAATGAATACGTGATCACCCTGCGTCTGAACTATGCCAAAGAGCTGCTTCGCTACACTCAGAACTCCGTAGGCGATATTGCCTTTGCCTGCGGAATCAACCAGGTCAGCCATTTTATCAATCTCTTTAAAAGCAGAGAAGGCATGACACCCCTTCAATATCGAAAAGAATGGGATGGCATTTCCACCTGATCCACAGTTACTCCTTCTGTGCTCCGGCCTGCTTCATCACCTCTTTTAATTTTTTTAGATAATAACGATAATCTTCTAAAGAGGTGGATGGAGCAACCTGATGATCTGCTCCCGGTATGTAACCGCCCTGGCGGATGACCGGCAAAAGTCTCTGAAATTCCTGATCGATCGCTTCTTTTCCCTGAGCAATAGCAAGTTTATTAAAAGCGCCGATAAATTTTACATTAGGAAATTCCTTCCGCACTTCTACAATATCCATCCCGGCATTTACATCCATGGGAAGAAATCCATCGATTCCCACACGGAGGAAATTTGGGATCAACTGCCTGAAATCCCCATCCGTGTCTACAAAGACATTTTTTACGCCCTTCTTTTTAAGAAAAGGAACCAGTTTTTCATAATAACTTCCCACAAACTCATCAAACATATCCGGAGAGATCATCGGACCATTTGCCCCGCTTAAATCTTCCTCAAATAAGAGAACTTCCGGCTGAATAATAGAAAAAATCTTATGGAAATATTCCAGATACTTTTCCAGAATAAACGTATTGATCTCATGCAAAAGCTCCGGCATTTCATAAAACGCCAGCAGTTGTTCCTCCACGCCTAAAAGCTCCCTGGAAGTCCAGAAAAAACCGGATGCGCGAAAACGAATGGAATATTCGCCTTTCTCATGTCCCTCCTGGTATTTTCCGTAAATTTCCTTAAGCTTTTCCTCTGTACAGTAATGGTCCAGCTCATAGCAGATCTTTTCCTTTAAGCTCTCCCAGTCCGCTTCATCCTGGATTACAGGCTGTATGTCTTTTACCAAATCTCTGTTTTTAAAATACTGACGCTTCCAGCCATCCTCATCTAACTTTATTGTATATTCCTGTGTTTCCTCTACAATTTCTTCATCAAAACATTTAAACGGAATCCGAAAAGACATTCTCTTTACTCCGTCCAGCCCTAAAAACTGTTCGTATTCATAAACAGGCTCCGTCATCAGGTCATTAAAATAACGCCTGCTCCGCTCCTCTGCCTTTGGATATAAATAATCCGGAGTAAATTTTGAAGGAAGCCCTTCCTCTCTCCACCTGTCCACTGTAAGTGTCCACGGGAAGAAGGTTTCCAGAAAAGCGCCGCCTTCTTCCATTTTCTCAAAATTAAGTGTTTTTATTAATCGCTCTGCTGTATTCATCTTTTTCTCCCATTAACAACTATTTTGAAAAAATCCGAAAAACTTTTCTTGTTTGTCTACACGATTATAACATTTATCTGTTATAACTGTACAGAAAAATTTCCTTCCTCCAGGGTATTAAAAATAAATCATTTTGAGCCAGGCAAGTCCCTGCCCCAGCTTACTGCTTGCACGGTATGAAGCAGGGGACTTCCCTGATCTGGTTAAAATACAGAATACGGAATATCCATTAACTGTGCTATCTTTACGAATAATCCTGCATTATGCCCTGCAGAAAGCGCCAAATGATGAGTAGGAGCCTCCACAAACCATTTGTCCATATACTCTGCCGGTTTTTCAGCAAAGCGGATATGGGTGGATGTATTTCCGTTTAAAAGAATCGGTGCGTCAATAGCCTCGCCCTCGCTGATATTAAATTTCAGTTTTCCATCTCCTGTTTGTGTCACACCTAAAGTAGTAATTGCTCCGGGGCGGACCTTGGCTTCTACGGAAACGCCGCTTCCCCGTTTTCCATGGTACACTCCCATACCTCTTAAAATGGGCTTTCCCTTGGAAATCGCAAAATGGAAGGGGCCGTCATGTCCCAGGATAATCGTATCCCTGTTAAAATCTGCAGCTACAATCTCACAAAAACTTCCTCCCTTGCCGCAGATATCCGCTATTTTCATTGCAAGAGCGGTCTTAATATCTCCCTCTCCCGCACAAGCAATACCCTGGGCGTTTAAAAGGGAAAATCCCACAATAAATCCGCTTTGTATTTCTTCAAAATAGTCTTCCCGCCCATGATAATAATAAGATACACTGTCCAGATTTCTGTCACGAACCATTTTTTCCTGGGCTGCCGCTACTTTAGCAGACCAGTTCATCTGCTCCTCGGTAGGTTTTCTCGCAATCGGGTCTGAAGGAGAATCCCCGGATATCTCAAAGAAATCCTCAATGGTCTGTCTCTTCTCCTTTACTTCCTCATCTGTGACTGTTTCCAGGTATGCATTTAAATCACTCATCTCCAGTATATCCACATTCAGTCCTGCCTGAGCAGAAAGCATGGTAAGATCACTGTACATATCCAGCATACCGCTGTAATAACCCCCTAAGAATCCAAAGCGTGCATGCTGCAGTGTCCTTTTTACTTTTGCTGCCATACACCACTCTTCGATCTCTTTCCAAGCACGTTTCGCTTCCGGACGGTCGGCAGTGTTTTCATCCGCCTTTGCAAACGCAGGCGTCCTGTCAAGGCCCAGAAGGCCGTTTACCGCACGGAATGTAATTCCTGAACGGTTAAAGGCATTTGAAATCTCCGGAATGGAGCATCCCACGCATTGTGCAAGCCAGCGGTCCGTCCCTGTCTCCTCATAGGCCATCTCCGGTGTAGGCTGGAGATTCAGGATGATTACAGGTGCTTTATTAATCTGGTGTACCGGAACTACACAAGCACTTGTATAATAGGTGGCTGCATGAGAAAAAACGATATCTACGTTATGGCTGATAAAGTACTCTCCTGCCTCCCGTCCTTTTTCCTCCGTATCCACAAGTCCAAAGTTAAATACTTCTCCAAAATTTTTCAGTTTTCCCTCAATAAAACGGTTATACTCCATCAGACAGTCCAAAAGCCCCGCAAACTGTTCCCAATACGCATGTAATCCTGCACTGTAAAATCCGATGCGCGGCATTTGAGGTTCCTTAATACGCTGTAATTTACTCATTTTTCATTCCTCCCTGCTTGTATTCTCAATATGCACATCTATCTTCTTTGATTATATTCTAAGGTAAGCAGGATTACATCAAATGATATTGACGAAAAATAACATAATGTTGCTGCGCCGAATATCTATAATTCTTTCTTTTTCCATATTTAAAAAAAACTGCCTGCATAGCCAATTGCTTTCAGCTATACAGACAGTTATCTTTCACCTTGTATTCTTTTTATATGCTGTCGATATATTCCGTAATAAAATGCAGCGCCGCACCTGCCGCAATCGCCTCTTTGCGGTACTTGCAGCAGCGCACCTCCAAGGGAGAGTTCCGGAAGGAATCCAGCTCTGCCACACGCCTGCGCAGGTCATCGATGTAATCATTCATATACGCGCCCACATAACCGCCCAGAATGATCGGGCAGTCAAAAAGCAGCCGTACCGTATTAATGGCTCTGGCAAGATGATCCAGGTATGTCTCCCATAAAGAAACTGCTTTTTCCTCTTTATTTTTCAAATGGGTAAAAAAGCTTTCCAGATTATCTTCATACTGGCTGTCTAAAACAGTAGCCGCACAGTAAAGATCCATACAGCCCCTTTGGCCGCAGTAACACTTGGGCCCATTTGGGTCCAGGGTAAGATGACCGATCTCCGCTGCACAGAGATTACCGCCTCTCCATATCTGCCCGTCTATGATGACCGCGCCGCCTACGTTATTGCTTAACATAATATAAAAAGCGCTTTTCATATCCGGGTGGGAATGAAATTCTGCAAAAGCCGCCGCCTTGGCGTCATTAAACAGTGCCGTCTGAAAGGGAATATACCTGGAAAACTCACTGCAGTCAGCTCCCTCAAAATCCAAAATCTGTCCGTAAAAGACCTGACGGTTATCTTCCGTGGTAAGTCCCGGAATCCCTATGCCTGCACCCAGGACAGAATCTTCCTTTATCCCGGACTCCTCGAGAAGCTCTCTGGCAATCTCTCCCAGCTTCTGCATATACCCATCCGACATCTCGAAATCATGACGGATACGGATACGCCCCATAATCTCGCCTTTTAAATCTACCGCCACTGCCGTTATATGATGCCTGGTGATATCAAAGCCGATCGCTGTGCGGGCATCAGGAACAATCTCATAAGTGTATGCTTTCCTGCCCCCTGTATCCCCCAGAAAGCCTGTTTTTTGCACAAGTCCTTCCTGGATAAGATCCGTTAAATTATTCTGTACTGTAGGCAGAGAAAGATCAAGGACACGTGCGATATCCTGGCGGGAAACGCCATGACCATCCAGAATCATGCGGTAAATATTGCTTCTGTTCCGGCGCTTGATCTGCGCACGCGTCAATTGATTTTCCGGCCCCATAAATTTTCCTCTCTGTTCGATCATTCTGTCTCAGAGGAAGCATCTGTGGAAGTCTCTTCTTCAGATGTCTCTGTCTCTGACGCTTCTTCCTCTGTTTCAGTATTTGCTGTATCTTCCGCTGCTGCATCTTCCTCGGCAGTATCTGCAGTATCCTCTGTCTGTTCTTCCCCGGCAGTGGTTTCTTCTGTTTCAGAACCGGACTCATCTGCCTGGGCAGCGCCCTCTTCTGTGGATTCTGTTTCGGCTGTATCCTCCTGTGCAGTATCGGTTTCAGAAGTATTCTCTTCTGTTTCTGCCGCCTCTGTGTCTTCTGTCTCAGTCTTGAGGGTAAAGCTATGGTTATCGCTAACTGTCAGAGTAGAGAGTACGTCCTCATCCTCTGTGATATCCGCTTCTTCCATCCAGCCCTGGGTCGTCTCCAGGTACAGATTGCTCTCTCTTGTAGAGATAATGGACTCTTTCTTAGATTCCGTAGCTTCTTCGTCATTCTTTTCATCCAAACGAAGGACATAGCAGTTGGTATCTGTCTCCACAACGCTGTCGTACACTTCGCCGTCCTCCAAAGTACGAAGAGCTTCGATCACTTCGTCCGGATAAGTGGTGTCTCCTACCTCTTCATTGTCACTTTCATTGGTAGTAAAGGAACCTGACAATGCAGAATAGGTATCGTCGCTTTCCTTTGCGATCTCATCCATATCTGCAGACGGATCCTCCAGCATCTTATCAAGAATATCCTGTGCCTGGTCCTTCTTTTCCTGAACTTCGTCCTCTGTAAGATCTTCGCCGCTGAAGTTAATGCTTACATAGGTAAAGGAAGACTGCTGTACCTCTTCCTCATTCATCTCTGTATCTACATCCGCCACCACAGGATCATAAATTCTCTGTCTGTAGGTCGTTAACTCCAGATAGGTCTTAACCATCTCTTCATCTACGCCCAGCGCCTGGATCGTCTCCTCATCGTTTTCTTCCATAAACGCCGCTGCTGCTTCCTCGATGGCAGCCTGGTCTTCTTCTGTGACCTCCACGTCATAATCCGGAGCTTTTTCTCTCATAATATACATAAGCTCCACATCATCAAGGACTTGGTCTACAAGCTGCTCTCCATAAGTCACGCCTTCCTCAGCTTCTGTATCCCAGATATCTCCTGAGCTGCCCATAAGACTCAGATAAAAGGCCTCTGTCTGTGCCTGCTGCTGGCGCGCAGACAGACTTACGATACCTAATGGAATTTCTGTTCCGTTTACCGTCGCTACTGTCTTTGTTCCATCTAAATTTTCTTCACCGCAGCCTGCAAGCATGGACATCGCTGTTACTCCGATAAGCGCAGCTACTGCTGTTCTTTTTGCCATCTCTCTCATTTCTTCCTCCATAATATATAATGAGAAATGCCAGCGGCTTTTATTTATGCCAATCTGCCCTTTCTCACCTAAATCTCATTATTATGAGTATAAACTGTTTTTGTTCCAAGGGCAAGGAAATTCAGTAAAATCGGAAATTTTTCACATATAATCCACAAATCAAGTCTCTTCCACCATGGCAAGAAGACTACTTATCAGCTCTGAAAGCGCGTCTATGAGATTGCCATTGGGCGTAAAGATAAATTTAGGTTCCTGTTCTGCCTTAAACTGAAGTCCTCTTCTGTATTTCTGCATAAGCGCAGGGATTCCGGAAGGATTTATCCTTGCCTTTTCGTATAAAGAGATCCGCACATCCTTTCCCTGCTGTTTGATCTCTGTCACATATGCCTGGTGCGCCATGGCTTTTAACCTGGCAATCGCCAGAAGATTTCCCACAGCCTTAGGAAACTCTCCGAACCGGTCCAGAAGCTCTTCCAGCATATCGTCATAATCCTTCTGGGATTCTATGCCGGCAATCCTTTTATATATATCCAGTTTCTGGAATTCATTGCTGATATAGCTGTCCGGAATAAAAGCGTCCATATTTAAATCAATGGCAGTCTCGAAATCTTCCATAGTGTGGATTCCCTTCGCCTCCTTGACTGCCTCGCTAAGCATCTTGCAGTAAAGATCATATCCCACTGCATTCATATGCCCGTGCTGCTCTGCGCCTAAAAGATTTCCGGCACCGCGAAGCTCCAGATCACGCATGGCGATCTTAAATCCGCTGCCCAAATCCGTATACTCCCGAATGGCTGACAGACGCTTCTCCGCGGTCTCACGAAGCACCATATTCCTTCTATACATCAGGAAAGCATATGCCGTCCTGTTTGAACGGCCGATCCTTCCCCGAAGCTGGTAAAGCTGGGAAAGTCCATACCGGTCGGAATCATGTATGATCATGGTATTTACATTGGAAATATCAAGCCCGGTCTCAATGATCGTGGTGGACACCAGTACATCCAGCTCTCCGTTAATAAATCCATACATTACCCGTTCCAGCTCCCGTTCGCTCATCTGCCCGTGAGCAAAGCCCACTCTGGCATCCGGAACCAATTTTCCGATCCGGAGGGCCACTTCCGCAATATCTGTAACCCGGTTATATACATAATACACCTGGCCTCCCCGGCGCATTTCCCTGTTAATGGCCTCCCGCACGGTCTCCTCATCGTATTCCATCACATAGGTCTGAATGGGTACCCTGTCTATAGGCGGCTCTTCTAAAACGCTCATATCACGGATTCCGATAAGACTCATATGAAGCGTTCTTGGAATCGGGGTCGCCGTCAATGTAAGCACATCCACATCTTTTTTTAACTGTTTGATCTTCTCTTTATGGGTTACGCCGAACCGCTGTTCCTCGTCAATGATCAAAAGGCCCAGGTTCTTAAATTTCACATCCTTGGACAGCACCCTGTGGGTTCCGATGACCACATCCACCTGGCCTTTTTTCAGATCCTCTATGGTCTTTTTCTGCTGGGCAGGAGTACGGAATCTGCACAGAAGATCCACACGGACGGGAAATTCCTTCATTCTCTGCACAAAAGTATTATAATGCTGCTGGGCAAGAATAGTAGTCGGCACCAAATATACCACCTGACGGCTTTCCTGTACCTCTTTAAAAGCCGCCCTGAGAGCCACTTCCGTCTTTCCATAACCCACATCACCACATACAAGACGGTCCATTATTTTTTTGCTCTCCATATCCCGCTTGGTATCCTCTATGGCGGCAAGCTGATCTTCCGTCTCCTCATAAGGGAACATTTCTTCAAATTCTTTTTGCCATACTGTATCCGGTCCGCAGACATAGCCTTCCTTTTCCTGGCGGACAGCGTACAGCTCCACCAGTTCTTTTGCAATATTCTGCACCGCCCCTTTTACCCGGCTTTTCGTCTTATTCCATTCCTGTCCGCCCAGTTTATTTAACTTGGGCGCTTTCGCCGCATCAGCTCCGGAATACTTCTGCAGGGCATCAAGCTGGGTAGCCAGGATGTAAAGGTTGCTTTTTCCTGCGTATTCGATCTTAATGTAATCCTTTACAATCTTATCTACCTCGACTTTTTCGATTCCCCGGTATATGCCAAGCCCGTGCTTTTCATGTACTACAAAATCGCCTATGGAAAGCTCGGAAAAGTCCTGTATCCTTTTTCCGCTGTAATTTTTCTTTTTCTTTCTTTTCTTCTGTTCCTGTCCGAAAATATCGGATTCTGTCATTACGGCAAACTTTATCAGCGGATATTCAAAACCTTTTTTCGCATGGCCGTAAACGACCATGATCTCCCCAGGCTGGATCAGCCGGTCAAAATCCTGCCCGTAAAAGGCATTTAATCCCTCGTCCTGCAGATCCTTTGCCAGCCGCTGGGCCCTTGTCCTTGAACCGCACAAAAGGGCGATCTGATACCCCTGCTGTTTATACTGGCGCAGATCCTTTACTAAAAGTTCAAAGCTGCTGTTATAAGAACTTACAGACCGTACGGTAAGATGAAATCTGCCGGAAATCTTCCAGCCTGCCTGTTTTTGCTCCAGAGAGCAGACAGAGACACAATTTCTTTGGTTCAGCTCTTTTACCAATTCGTCGTAGCTGCAAAGCCAGTCTTCGGATAGAGTCTGGCATCCCTTTTCTTCTCTGTTTTTACGGCTCTGTAAAAATTCCTCTTCCACAGCCCTTCCGTTTTCCTCAAGCCTGTTGGGCTCATCCAGAAAGACCAGAGTGTCCTCCTTTGGAAAATATTCCAGAAAGGAAACTCTCTCTTTTCCTCCCGTTTCCTCCACTGCAGGATAAATAGTGATCTCCTCCAGATTTTCCAGGGAGCGCTGACTCTGGGCGTCAAAGCTTCGGATGGAATCAATCTCATCCCCCCACAGCTCGATTCTCCAGGGATTCTCCTCTGTGAGAGGATAGATATCCACAATCCCTCCCCGGATGGAAAACTGCCCTGGCATTTCCACCTGGCCTACACGTTCATATCCCATTTCCACAAGAGCGGCCTTCAGCTTTTCCAGATCCAGTTCACTGTCGTTCCGGTAGGTAAGAAGTGAATTTTTTATTTTCTCCAAAGGTGCTAAAAAATCCATACATCCGTCCACACTTGTGACCACGGTAAGCTCTTTCTCCTCTAAAAGGGCTTTTACCACCTGCATCCTCTGGCGGATCAAAAGATTTCCATGAATGTCCGCCTGAAAAAAGAGCAGATCTTTTGCCGGATAAAACCAAACGTTCTTATCGTAAAAGCGATAGTCCTCATAAATAGCTTTTGCCCTGCGCTCATCCTCCGCTAGGATCAGGCGGCGGGGAAAAATCCCGGAAAGCCCATACATAAGATGTGCTTTCTGGGATTCCATACAACCGCTTACCTGAAGGACGCCTTTATTCTTTTTTAAACACTTTAAAATTTCTTCTGCCTCTGCCAGCTCCTGGAAAGGCTGCAAAAATGCTTTCATCATTTTATGGCACCTGTTTTCTGTTATACTCATTCATAGCGGCATCCGCACCCTCTGACAATATCTTTTCCACAGCGTCGCCGGCTTTTTTTATCGCCTCATCCACAAGTTTTCGTTCGCTGTCCACAAAGCGGCCAAGCACATGATCCGCCAGATCCCAGTCCTTAGGCTTCGCCCCTACGCCTACTTTAATGCGCAGAAACTTGTCTGTGCCAAGCTGTCTGATGATATCCTTGATTCCATTGTGTCCTCCGGCGCTCCCCTTTACACGGATGCGGAGCTGCCCCGGGTCCAGATCAATATCATCATAGATTATGATCATCTCTGTTTCCGGGTCAAGTTTAAAGTAATTAAGCATATCTCTCACAGGTCCCCCGCTGAGGTTCATAAAAGAAAGAGGCTTCATTAAAACTACCCTTTCTCCCGCGATCAGACCTTTTCCATACATGGCGTTAAATTTGACTCCCCCCTGGGGAACGCTATGCTTTTCAATTAAATAATCTATGACGTCGAAACCCATGTTATGCCGGGTTCCTTCATATTTTTTTCCGGGATTTCCCAATCCAACAATCAAATACATATATATCTCCGTTTCACTGCCTATCCGATGTTCTTAAATGGGGACTGTATCAGTTAAAGTAGACCATCTCCTCTGAAAGCTTCTCACAGGGCTCCACTTTATCTGCATAGAGTACGATCCCTTCCCCCTGGTATTCCATCCTTCTTTCAAAGGCTACTTTTGCGGTAACTTCTACCCATTGCCCTTCTTTCAGTCCGGGAGCGGCTTCACTTTTGCACACATAGCCTAAAAAGGTGGTGTCATCTGCACAGCAGGTCATAGCCGTCCGCCCAGGCACAAAAAATCTGCTTCCCATACCCCGCGGCTTTAAGGCCCTTCCTTTAAACCGCACAGTTTTTCCTACATAGGTATCCGGATGATCCATCGCATCCACAAACCAGATTCCATAATCTTCCGGAAGGATATCGATCACAGGTGCGTTGATATCAAAGGGCATTTCATCTTTAAAGATATCATCCAGCTCTCCCTCTTCGTCTTCAAAAATGATCTCCGCTCTCTGGTTTGCCACCTTGATCCCTCTACGGTAAGAAGGCAGCGGATCCTCCGGTTTACAGCGGTTAAACACTACCATATCCGCTTCCCGTACCATATCCATGAAAATGGATTTCATATTTACCATATACATCTGAAATGTGCTGGCGTCTACACAGGTAATATGCTGCTCGATTCCCCAGCCCTGGGGTTTTTCCATCTTTTCAAATTTGCTTGCAAGCCACATTCCATTATATTCCACAATAACCCGCTCCGGCTGGTGAATGATGTCCATAGCCGCCAGGCGCTGAGGGGTAAGATCTTCTTCATTTTCGATGATCTCTACCACTGTATTGCTCATATGCAGCACATCTTTATCGTATTCTTCCTCTCCCTCTTCACAGAGGATCAGAAGCGTCTTTCCATCAATATAAAAATAATCCTGGGCAAGAGTAAAGTTTAAAAATGACGTCTTACCGCTTTCCAGAAATCCTGTAATAAAATAAATAGGAACTCTGATCTCGTCCATATAAATCCTCCCCTCTTACAGCCCGAACAATTCTGCAAGTTTATCCTCTTTCAGTTCTGCGCCGATTACACAGAGACGCCCTGTATATTCGGGAGCGCCTTCGCGGATCTGTGTTTCTTCCGGAACCATATCAAAATAGATCCATGTTCCGTCTGCTGAAGGCAGCATTCCTTTTGCCCGAAGGATCGTTCCAAACTCCTCTGTCTTTGAAAGCTTCTCTAAAATATTCTCCAGTTCTTCCCTGCTGTATTTCTTTACAGTCTCTTTGCCCCAGCTTGTAAAGACATCATCTGCGTGGTGATGGCCATGCTCATGGTGATGACCGCAGCTGCAGGTTTCGCCATGGTCGTGATGATGTTCATGATGGTGGCCTTCCTCTCCGTGATGATGATGTGCTCCGTCATGGTCATGATGGTGGCCATGATGCTCTTCCTCATGATCGTGGTGGTGCTCATGATGCCCTTCCTCATGATCGTGATGATGCTCATGTCCTTCCTCATGATCATGATGATGGTCGTGAGGACCATGTACATGGCCGCACTCAGGGCAGATTTCCTCCTGCATTAATTCTTCCTCTAAAGAAACCGGATGTTCCATCACCTCAAGCAGCTTCTTTCCATCCAGATTTTTGATGGGTGTCGTGATGATGGCTGCTTTTTTATTGACCTCCCTTAAAAGCTCCATTGCCTCTAAGGCCTTTGCCTCATCTACAATGTCTGTGCGGCTCATGATGATCGTACCGGCATATTCCACCTGGTTGTCAAAAAATTCTCCGAAATTCCTCATATACATCTTGCATTTTTTCGCATCCACCACTGTAGTATAGCTGTTCAATACAAGTCCGGTTTCCTCCTGCACAGCCTGTACCGCCTTAATTACATCGGACAGCTTTCCTACGCCGGATGGCTCGATTAAAATACGGTCCGGATGATACTGGGAAATCACCTCTTTTAAAGATGTCCCAAAGTCTCCAACTAAAGAACAGCAGATGCAGCCGGAATTCATTTCTCTGATCTCAATCCCCGCTTCCTTTAAAAATCCACCGTCAATTCCGATCTCACCAAATTCATTTTCAATTAAAACCACTTGTTCATCCTGAAAAGCTTCTTTAAGAAGTTTCTTGATCAGCGTGGTCTTTCCAGCTCCTAAAAATCCTGAGATAATATCAATTTTTGTCATTTAAGACTGCTCCTTTCCTTTGCGCGGCGTTTATCCGCCGTCTTGCACCTGACGCCTGTTATGGACGCACACAGGTGCCTGATTTTAATTTTTTTGTAACGCAAATTTGACCAGGAAGCACTATACCCCCTGGTTTCACTGCGCTTATCCGATTTAATTTCCCTCCCTGCCTTTTCTAAAGGATACCCGGCAAAAGGTATAACCATACCATATTTCTCCTTATCCGCAGGGAATCGCCTGATAAGGCGTATCTGAAAATGTACAGACAAATCCGGGGATATGACTCCTTAAGCAGCTTTCCGCTGGAAATCCAACGAAAAGCTGCTCCTTTCATATCCCCGGGATTTTCTTTTTATCAGCCGTTGATCATAAAGTTCATCAGCTTATCAATATCTTCTTTCTCATAAGCAACAAGCTCCAGCTCCGGGATCTCTCCGCCGGAGAAAATGTTTGCAAGAGAAACATACTGGGACAGTTTTGATTTCAGGTTCAGTCTGTCGCCTTCGCCTGTAACCAGCTCTACCTTACCCTTGCAGTCATCGATTACTTCAAAAAACTTATCAATATCTTTAATATTAGAAACCTTCATTTTTTATCTCCTTTCAACAGGCTAATGTATAGCCATGAAACATGTTTTCCTTGTTTTCGCGCTCATTATAACTCATGTTGGTAAAAAATTCAATCTTTTAAAATCTACAAAAAACCTATTGGCCTTTCCCGGATAATTAGGTGAATTACCAGTTCTAAAAGCCAGCCCTTATGGTTAATATAGGAAAATTGCAACACCATAGCCAGGAAGAGAATATCCAAAGGAATAGGGCCTGTTATCACACTCTTTCTTTTCCGCCTTAAAGATCTTAGGTTCTGCAGGTCCGTTTTCATCCAGGATCAGCTTATACTGTTTCTTTCTGGGAACGCCCACACGATAATCCGGGCGGTCTACTGGTGTAAAATTGCACACCACTAAAATATTATTTCTCTTAGTGGGTGATTTACGCACAAAGCTGAAAATACTTCTGTCTCCGTCATTGGCATTGATCCATTCAAAACCATCGGGCGTGTTGTCTACTGCATAAAGGGCAGGATACTTTCTGTACAGGGAAATAAGGCTGCGCACATAATTCTGAAGATTTCTATGATTCTCTTCGCCCAGGAGGAACCAGTCGATCTCTCTTTCCTCGCTCCACTCCCGAAGCTGGCCGAAATCCTGTCCCATAAAGAGCAGCTTCTTGCCTGGATGGCAGAACATAAAAGTATAACCTACTTTCAGGTTCTTAAACTTGTCATCCAGCTCTCCCGGCATTTTATTTATCATGGAACATTTTAAATGAACCACCTCGTCATGGGAAAGAACCAGCACGTATTTCTCACTGTAGGCATACGCCATGGAAAAGGTCATCTTATTGTGGTTATATTTACGGAAGTAGGGGTCCAGCTTCATGTATTCCAGGAAATCGTTCATCCAGCCCATATTCCACTTTAAGGAGAAGCCAAGTCCGCCTTCCTCTGCATTTCCTGTGACCATAGGCCACGCAGTGGATTCCTCTGCGATCATCACAGTTCCATGATTGCGTCCAAGAACTACTGTATTTAAATGCTTAAAGAATTCAATGGCTTCCAGATTTTTATTATCTCCGTATTTGTTTGCCACCCACTGTCCGTCCTGTTTTCCATAGTCCAGATAAAGCATAGAGGCAACCGCATCCACACGCAGGCCGTCTACATGACATTCCTCTATCCAGAAAAGAGCATTGGCAATGAGGAAGTTTTTCACCTCCGGCCTGCCGTAATTATAAATCTTTGTTCCCCAGTCGGGATGCTCGCCCTGCCGGGGGTCCGCATGTTCATAAACGGCTGTCCCGTCAAAATTCGCAAGTCCATGGGCATCTTTAGGAAAATGCGCCGGTACCCAATCCAGAATAACGCCGATCTTCTGTCTGTGAAGATAGTCCACCATATACTTGAAATCCTGAGGGGTTCCATATCGGGAAGTAGGCGCATAATATCCCGTTACCTGATAGCCCCAAGAACCGTCAAAGGGATGCTCCGCCATACCCATCAATTCTACATGGGTATATCCCATATCCTTTACATACTTTGCAATTTCGTGTGCAAATTCGCGGTAATTATAAAATCCTTCTTTATCTTCATCGCTCTGGGGATGTTTTTTCCAGGAGCCGAGATGCACTTCGTAAATTGCCATTGGCTGAGTCTCTTCATGGAATTCTTGCCGGTTCTTCATCCAAACATCATCTTTCCACTGATAGTCCGTAATATCTGTAATCCTGGATGCTGTGCCCGGACGTTTTTCCGCCTCATTCCCATAAGGATCTGCTTTATACAGTTCTTCTCCATGCATTCCAATAATAAAAAATTTATACAGATCCCCTATCTTTGCGCCGGGAACAAAAGCCTCATACACGCCGATAGGTCCTACCTTTTTCATTGGATTTGCTTCTGTATTCCAGTCATTAAACTCACCCACTACAGAAACCGACTGAGCATTAGGAGCCCAGACCGCAAAATATACGCCCTTTCTTCTGCGGTAGGTTGTAGGATGTGCGCCCAGCTTTTTATATATATCGTAATGCGTTCCCTGACCAAACAAGTATTGGTCTAAATCTGTAAAGTGCAGTCTCTCTCCCATCTTAAAATCCTCCCTTAAAGTATTGATAAAATCTGGCTTTCATTGGGCAAAAGCCTGACAGTGATCTTTCCTTCCTGTGCCTCATAAACTTCGTCATTTATCAAACTTTTATACCTTTTTCCCGGCAGCGGTTCCCGAATACAAAGCTCCGCTTCTTTTTCATCATTATTTACAGCCACCAGAATACCTGTTTCGCCTAAAAGACGGGCAAAGGCATACTGCCTGTTTGTCAAAAGAAGCTCCTGATACCTTCCATCTGCCATAGCCGGCTGCTCTTTATGGAGCTTACCAAGAAGCGTTACCCACGCAAGCAATTCCTTATCCGCCTCCTCTGTAAGTGCCTTTTCCAGATCCACCGCCGGACGGAGGGGATCGTCGTTGCTTCCTTCTTTCCTTCCTTTGATTCCCCATTCTGAGCCGTAATATATGGATGGAATTCCAGGAAGAGTAAATAAAAGGGTATAGACCGGGAAAATATGTCCCGGTACGTTTAATTTGGATGCAATCCTGTCTACGTCATGGTTGTCTACAAAGGAATACAGCTTTAATCCCCGGTAGATTCCGCCGTTTTCGTCAAATTCTCTGCGTATGGTATGTGCGATTTCAAAATAATTATGGTCGTTATGTCCGGAATACAACCCCTTATGCAGCTCATAATTGGTAACGCTGTCAAGCATCTCCGGTTTTACATAACGGCTGTAGTCTCCATGGATGACCTCGCCCATCAGCCAGAAATCCTGTTTCTTTTCCCTGGTAAATCTGCGCATCTCTTCCATAAAGGAAAATTCCAGGCAGTCCGCACAATCCAGGCGGATACCGTCAATGTCGAACTCATCGATCCAAAATCCTATGACATCCAGCAAATACTGGCGCACCTGAGGTTCCCACAGATTTAAATTTACCAGTTCAAAGCAGTTTCTCCACGCCTCATATCCGAACCCATCATTATAAGGAGTATTTCCCCAAAAATTAATTCCCTTATACCAGCAGCAATAAGGAGAATTTTCCCTATTCTTCTGGATATCCAAAAATGCAAAAAATTCTCTGCCCGTATGATTAAACACTCCGTCTACCACTACCTTTATATCAAGGGCATGTGCCTCCTGCACAAAATTCTTAAAGTCTTCGTTATCTCCTAACCGTCTGTCTACAAGCTTATAATCCCTGGTATCATACCCATGGGAGGTAGACTCAAACAGCGGTCCTATATATATGGCAGTCGCCCCTATAGAGGAAATGTGTTTCAGCCATTTCGTAAGCTCCCCAAAACGATGCGTAACCTCTTCCTGCTCGTTTCTCCTTGGCGCTCCCGTCATCCCAATAGGATACATATGGTAAAACACAGCCTCTTCAAACCATTTACCCAATACGTTAACCTCCAATTTCCGACTAAGATCCCTTTAAAACTACAAACTGAATTTTAGTCATTATAATACTTATTTATTATACCAATGTGTATTGTTTCAGTCAAATCATTTCGCTTCACAAATCTTTATCCCAGAAAAAATTCCGTGTGCACAGCCATGTTGCCAACTTCCGAAAACACTCTCGTTTTTTGTGCATGGTCTGTATAAGAGCCGCTGGCGTACATTGACAAAGATACGGTAAAATGCTAAGATGAAAATACTAAATTACCGCTAAGCGCGAACGCATAAGCAATCCCGGTCTGCTTATGGCCAAAGGCTGCATTGATAATACGCGTTGCGTGCGGGAAAAGGGACGAAACTTTTTAACCTTGAAAAAGCAGTTGTAATTGCATAGAACTGTATCGAAAGGAGGCTCCTATGAATATGAAGGACCAGAATGATACGTTGGCGCAGACCGATCCGGAACATGATGCATTGGATGAAAACCAGCTCGATGAGGTGAGCGGCGGCGTGACCGGCGGCTTCACAAACGGCGGCATGAACGAAGAAATATGGTTTAGGCCGCAGATAAACAGAAAAAAAATGTAGGAAAAGATCGAGGAGACAATGAGACGCGCTCAGAATAAGCAGGCGCACACACAGCTCTCGCCATGGACAGAATGAAAAGAGACGGGATCATGAACGAAGACAAACAGACAAACAACACGGCGGCCAAGACTGAAGTACCAGACACGGAAAAAGAAGCACTGACCGAGGAAGAACTGGAAACGGTCAGTGGCGGTTTCCTTCGCAAACCGCCAAAACCGGCGCCGGACCATAAGTTTAACTTTTAAATCTGCTTATCATGTGACAAAAATTTCAGGAACCAAGAACAGGCAGTCCCTTTGGGACTGCCTGGCTTTTTTATTTTTCATAAGGATAACTGGCGGTCCTGCAGTTGGTACAGGTAAACATTACGCGGTGAGTTTCTAAATCAAGCTGAACAAAATGTTTTATGTTCCCGCAAACTTTACACGGCATGCCTATATGCAGCGGATTTGCCGCTCCTCCCGTCACTTTATCCAGATCCTCATCCGGTAATTCTCCTGCATCTGCATCCTGCGCCATCACGAAATGTCCTGCATCTTCACAGCCATGGGCCTTTGCAAATTCTTCCGCAGTTCCTTCTGCCAGAGCCTTTTTAAACTCCTCTTCCAATGCTTTATCAGCCAGGATTTCCTGATATAACTCTTCCAGTGTTTTCATAATTTTTACCCTCCTTTAGGTTTTTAACCGCTGCCTCATCTTTATATACGAATCTTTTAAAAAATTACATTTTATTCTGTTTTTTAATATTTACAGTTCATCCGCCTTCCCCTTTAACTGCTGTCTGGCAACCAGGGCGGCAAATTTTCCATTTCTGGACATAAGCTGCTCATAGGTTCCGTCTTCCGCTATTTTCCCATTCTCCAAATACAAAATCCGGTCACACTGTCTGATAGTGGACAGGCGATGGGCAATTACGATCCGGGTACATTTCAGCCGTTCCAGTGACTCCGATACCTTTTTCTGTGTCAGGTTATCCAAAGCGGAGGTCGCTTCATCAAACATGAGAATCTTAGGCTTTGGAGCAATTGCCCTAGCGATCAGAAGCCTCTGGCGCTGTCCGCCGGACACACCCCCGGCTCCCTCTGATATGAGGGTAAACATTCCCATAGGCATCCTCCTGATATCTTCCGCGATTCCCGCAAGTTCCGCGGCCTCCCACGCATCTTCCAGCGTAAGCCATGGAGCCGAAAGCACAATATTGGAAAAAATATCTCCCTGAAACAGTTTTCCCTCCTGCATCACCACGCCTATTTTCTGCCGCAGGGATTTCAAATCTATAGAAGAAAGGTCTTTCCCGTCGTAGTAAACCGCTCCCCGATCCGGAGTCTCAAACCCCAGAAGGAGCCGCATCAGCGTGGATTTTCCGCATCCGGTGGCTCCCACAATGGCCACATACTGCCCGGGACGTATCTTTAACGACAGATCGTCCAGCACAAAGGGCATATGCTCGTTATAACGAAAAGAAACATTGTTCAGTTCGATCCCCCCTGAGAGGCGGGTAATCATCTGCTTTCCTTCCGAGATTTCCGGTACGGTCTCAAGGATAGGTCTTGCCATATCTAAAGCCGGTTTCAACTGAGCGGCAGTCATTGCGGTCTGAGCCATAGCCAGAAAGGCGCCGCTGACCATTGCGTATGCCGTGTTGAACCCATAAAAATCCGCTACAGATACTCCGCTCTTTACAGCAAGGAAATACATCACAAACGTTCCAGTAAGGGAAATCCCCATGGAAATGACAGTATTCATCTTTAAAAACATGGGCGGATCATACATAAAGGCGGCCGCCTTTGCATAAAGATTTCCCCAGCGGGCAAAAGCCCGTTTTTCCGAACCTGACAG
>CALIZJ010000325.1 GCA_938028845.1 uncultured Blautia sp. | reverse complement strand
TATTTCCCCCTGGCTTTACACCAATATTAATTTTTATCCTTATGGTATCACGTTTCCTGGGAATTTACAATAAAAGCAGACCAGCAAATCCTCTTCCCGGCTGTTGCCTTTCTTATTCATAGGTATGTGATAATATCATTTATGTTTCGCAGATAGATTAGCATATTTTGTTCTTTTTATTCAGTTATCTTTGCCTGGTTTCCTTTTCCTGCTCATGCACCTTTTGTCTTTGCTTCGTAAGATTAAAATACTCGTGAGAAATAAATCCGTGGTCCGCCAATGCCTGAAATACCTTTTCCTGCTGGGGTGTCATATCCATACCCACTGACGAATTATAATCTGTGATCACGCAGCCAGTCTTTTCAATGAGCCAAAATAACGTGGAGTCATTTTCCGGCACCATTTTAAAAATTTCGTCTTTTGTATAAGGAAGCAATTCCATCAATGCATTAAGATGCCCGCCCTCCCTGACCAGTCGGTAATCTCCGTCCGGCAGGATAATTCCATCACTGAAATTACTGTCCTGCTTCTTTTCCTTTAAAAGCTCTTCTGTTATCTTCATTTCCTCACCCTCGATACATTTTTTTCCGCAGACTTGCACGCCAAAACTCTTCCTGCAAGCTTTTGCAAAAAGGCTCTGTGAACTGCTGATAAACAGTCAGAACGGCCTGTATAAATCGCAGGCCGCTGACTCAGCATTTTTTCACTTTTAAGCCGCATGATGTTATTCTAACATGGAAAAATATTTCGTCAACTATTAATCTATTCTCCTATGCATTCTTCTATATAAAAGTATAGACAAAACCAAATTACTAGATTTTTACACCCTCGTCTTCTTTCGACTTTTTCAGCATTTCATAGGTAACCCCATACTTTTCCGCAATATCCCTGGCATAAGACAAGCCTTCCGGAGGAGCCACCCGGACACGGTAGGAACGTTCCCCGTCTTTTGTCTCCACGATCAGACTTGCGCCCTTATTCTCACTGGATTCTTTGTTCAGCGCTTCCACTTCTCTGGCCAGTTTATGCATATGGGTGTTATAAATCGTCCGTACTCCTAATTTCAGAAGTACCCTCACCACATCCCGGGCAATAAAAAATCCTTCTTCAAAAGAAGTCGTGGAAAAAGATTCATTTAAAAGAAGCAGACTTTGGGAAGTCGCTTCCATAAAAATCTCCCGAAATCTTTTGGACTCTTCTCCCAGCCTTCCCAGATCCATGGTTTTATTTTCATCCGCAGGATAGTGCGTAAAAATATTATCTGCCGGACTAAAAGAAAACGCTTCCCCGGGAACATAGATACCTCCCTGAGCCAGTAAAAAAGCAATACCCACGGCCTGCGTGATCGTCGTCTTTCCGCCCCGGTTCGCTCCAGTCAAAATATAAAGGCGGTGCTCTGCGTCAAAATCCAGATCGTTTCCCACAATGCCGGCACTGTCCTCCTTCTTCTCTATCATGGACTGAGCCAGCTTCAGATTATAAATCCCTTTTCCCCGCATCTCCCGCTTATCCGTTTCCAAAAGTTTTGGTTTGGTCATAGAAAATCCTTTACCCTGCAGCTTTTCCACATACTCTGCCCAGTAAATATAATATAAAAGCTCCGGCAGTAAGGCAGATATGGTAGATGTGCTTACAGCTACATGACGGGAAAGGATATGTTTCAACTTTTTTGTAATGCGGGTAAGCATGGAGGTGACAGCCCGGTCCAGGATATGGGTTGCCTCCTTGCTCTGCTCATCATTGGAAATATCCGCCATTCCCTGATGCACAGCCCCGCCGGCAATCAGCCCCGGCACTCCTGTAAGAGCACTCACTCCTGAACCTTCCATTTTTCCTTCCTTAAAATCCCTTCCCGTAGTACGGATAGTATACTGGTTCTTCCATTGGTTTCCCTCCTGTATCTCATCCCTGCGGTTTAAAAAATCACAAAAATTAGCTACAATCCCTGATTTAACAAAAGCCTTGCTGTTAATGGACACGATCCCTACCTCAGACGGCTCATACCGGTCATTTAAATTTACTCCCAGAGTGATGCTTTTCACCTTGGATGTTTCCAGTTTCAGCGCGTCAATATCTTTTTTCAGCTCTTCAAAACCAGAATCTTCATAAATCCTTCCTGCATACTCTTTTAAAACCTTAAATCCCTCTGAATGGATATCCGCCTCTTTCAAACAAAAATAAATCTCCTGTATACACTGGATATATTCATCCATTTCCCCCAAACGATGCACAAGCTCCCAGACCCCGGAAGCATCCGACTCCTTTCCAAAACTCCCATAAGTCTTTAAAAAATCCACCCGGTCCAAAAGCTTCCGCAGCTTTTCCCGAAGCTCCGGCATAGTAAGTACATCCTCAAACACATCCAGACGATACTGAACCACTTCCCTGTCACCTGAAATACGAGTCATAATACCCTTGATCATCTTACGCTCCGGCTCCATCTGCGACAACACCCCGCAAAAATAATCCACCGCCAAATCATGCACCGTCTCCTCCGGCAAAATATTATACTCTGGAACCTCCCTTCCAGGATAAAGCAAACTAAACTCCTGCATTCCACACACCCTCTCCTCCGCCTTAAGACTGAAAAATTTATTCCGCACGCTTACCATAATGAAGGCAGATATATATTATTGGTAAATAAGCTTTACATACCATCTTATTAATGGTATAGGGTGAAAAACCAACATTAATTATCTACACCCCACCATAACCCCAAACTTGGCAGTACACTATACATCTTTTCGAACATAACTACCCACTTCCACAAACGCCCCTCATCACCAACCAAGTCCAACACACACTCCGTCTCTCCCGTCCAGAACCGCCAGCCGTGAGGGATGTGGGCTGCCGTCTGACCTCCCCTCTCCATCATACACGCATCCACCCCGGAAAACAATTCCCTTTTCCCCTCTCCCTCAAAAAACGCAAAAATGCCCCACAGTCTGGCCTCACCGCCAAACCATGGGGCATCATAGGGGGTATCTCCCCCGCATAAACTCCTTTATGCATTCCTCTTTATTCTACGATCACGCCGTCCTCATCCCAAAGGTCATGCCAATCATTTGCTCCAGGCCACAAAAATACCTGTCCTTTGATCAAACGATTATTCCTGTCCAGAGACTTAATGATCGCCATCTCTTCCTCTGTAAGAGGATCCTCTGTCACGCATTTTAGATTCATCGTATAGTTCTTTTCCTTCAGGGAAAATGGAATCGGTGTCTGTCCTCTCTGTACTGCCCATTTAATGCAGATGACTGCCGGATGTACTCCGTGAGCTTCTGCGATCTTCTTTAACTCAGGAACCTCGATATCCGCAATATCTTCCGGTGTCTTGTCTCTTTCCGGACGTTCCGGGGAACCAATGGGGCAGAAGCCTACCACCTGGATATTATGCGCGTTGCAGTAATCAAACAGCTCCTGCTGCTGGAAGCAGGGATGCAGCTCCATCTCAATGGCGGCCGGCTGGATCCTGCACAGAGGCAGTACTGCCTCCAGTTTTGGAATGGTCATGTTTGACATTCCGATATGTTTCGTCAGGCCCATATCCACCAAACGCTCCATCTGTCTCCATGTCTTCATAAAACGCTCAGCGGTAAAAGGCTTTGAATCAGGATTTCTGGAATCCACATCGCATCCTGGTGCATGATAATTCGGGAAAGGCCAGTGTACATAATACATATCCAGATAATCCAGCTTTAAATCCTTTAAAGTCTTAGCGCAGGCGATCAGAACATCCCCATCCCCATGCATATCATTCCATACCTTAGAAGCGATAAACAGCTCTTCTCTCTTAACTACGCCCTCTTCAAAGGCTTTGGCAAATACCTCTCCTATCTGGTCTTCATTGCCATAGCAAGCCGCGCAGTCAAAAGAACGGTATCCTACACGGATAGCTCCGGCAACGGAAGCGGAAACCGCATCCGGATCTGCATGGTCGCTTCCAAAAGTTCCCATGCCTACTGCCGGCATTTTAGCGCCTGTGTACAAAGTTCTCTGTGGAACAATGCCTGGATCAATAAATGTCATAACTTATTTCCTCCTTTAATGGTTTACTTGATTTTTTTGATATTAATCTGAGGAAGAAGTGCTTCCACATCTTCCATCACAATAAAACCTGTTTCCATGCGCATAGCATTGGCAGCAGAAACCGCGCTTGCCAGACGTATGGTTTCTTCCATGGAAAGCCCTCTGGACATTCCCACCGCATATCCCGCAATCATAGAATCTCCGCAGCCAACGGTATTCGCTGCATCTATTTTCGGGACTTTTACATCGAAAACGCCCTCTTTGCAAGAAACAAGCGAGCCGTCTCCTCCCAGAGAAATAGCCACGATCTCAATCCCGTCCTCATGAAGGTCACGAGCCGCCCGAAGCAGGCTCTCCCTGGTATTCATAGGACGTTTCGTCAGTCCGCGGATCTCGTCAATGTTCGGCTTGATCATGGTTGGCCGTGCTAAAAGGCAGTCCTCCAAAAGACTTCCGCTTGTGTCAAGGATAACCGGCTTTCCTGCTTCTCTTGCCGCCTGGATCATTTCCCGATATAAAAGGGAGCTGGCCCCTTTCGGCGTACTTCCGGAAATCGTGACCACCTTGCATGCCCCTAAAAGCTCGTTAAATTTCTTCAAAAGGGCCGCGCAGTCCTCTTCCGTGACGGAAAAGCCCGGTTCCAAAAACTCTGTCTGCTTTTTCTCCTTCTCATCCCATATGTTGATGCAGGTCCGGCTTTCGCCTCTGCACCAGACAAACTCGCTTTTTATCCCTTTTTCTTCCACATGCTCACTGATAAACTTCCCTGCATGTCCGCCTAAGAATCCGGTAGCCGTCACTTTCTCGCCAGTAATGGAGGCCACTCTGGATACGTTGATCCCCTTTCCTCCTGCATTCGCGTCGCAGCTTTTTACCCTGTTTACATTTCCCACGCCAAAGCCTTCTACCACGTAGCGCTTATCAATGGCTGCATTTGCAGTTACTGTTAAGATCATTTCCGCGCCGCTCCTTATTCTTCATTCATCAAAAGAATCTTTCCCTGAACAAGCCCCGGAGTCTTATAAAGCTGGAATGCTTCCTGCGCCTGGCTCATGGGCATTTTTCTGTAGATAAATCCAGGATCGAATTTTAACTGTCCTGTAGCAAAATAATGGGCGGTAAGATCCCATTCTTTTCCAGGGAAAGGTGAGCTGTAGGACATCCAGGAGCCGGTAAGCTTAAATTCTTTTCTGTTCATATTTTCCCACTGGGCAGGGGTAAAGCTTAAATCCACATGAGGAGTTCCGATAAAGCATACATGAGCTTTATTTGCCGCCAGTTCAAAGGCCATATGCATAGTAGCAGGCTGTCCGGCAGTCTCGAAGACATATCCATAGCCCTTCTTTTTCGTAATATCCATTGCCGCTTCCATGTAATTGTCTTTTGTGGTGTTGATCACTTCGTCCGCGCCGAGGCGTTTCGCAAGCTCCAGCCTTTCTTCGCTGATATCAAAGACCACTACCTTTTTCGATCCGAAGATCTTCGCCCACTGCATGGTGAACATTCCGATGGTCCCGCCTCCCAGAACCGCCACATACTGGCCGCCCTGATAATCATTCTGGAACAGACCATGCAGCGCTACTGTAGACGGTTCAAACATGGCGCCCTGTTCGTAGGAAATAGATGGATCAAAAGGAACTGCGTTCTGTTCCGGCAGCACTACATAATCCGCGTTGCTTCCCTGCTGTCTGGAACCAATGAAGCTGTAATGCTTGCACAGAGAAAAGTTTCCGTTTTGACAGTCGTCACATTTCATACAGGGAAGAAGGGGAGCGGCCGTCACTCTTTCTCCCACCTTAACCTTGGTCACACCTTCTCCTACCTCTACTACATCTCCGGAAAATTCATGGCCTAACACGATAGGATAAAAATGCACCCCGTTGTGCAGTACGCGCGGAATATCAGATCCGCAGATACCAGAGGCTTTGACCTTTACTTTTACAAGTCCCGGGCCCACCTGCGGCTCTTCCACTTCCTGATAACGTACATCCTCATTTGCTACTACAACTGCTGCTTTCATGATTTTGATCCTCCTTCATGATTTTTTCATCATATCTTTTAAGTGTTCGTATAACTGTAAATAAGTCTCATATGTTTTATCGTATATAGCTTCATATTCCGGATTCGGCTCGTGGCGTCTGGTCTCCTTTACTGTCAGGGATACCGCTTCTTCGTAATCCTTATAGAATCCTACGCCTACCCCCGCCAGCAAAGCGGCCCCAAGTGTGGTCGCCGTATCGGAAGATGGAACCACAATGGGTTTCCCGGTAATGTCAGATTTAATCTGTGTCCAGAGCAGGGAGTTGGCTGAACCGCCCATTGCCCTTAATACCTGCACCTGCGCGCCGGCCTCCCCCGCCACTTCCAGATTATGGCGCAGGGAAAGAGCTACGCCCTCCATGCAGGCCCGTACCATATGCCCCTTCGTCTTAGAAAAATCCAGTCCGTAAAACACGCCTTTGGCCTCCGGATTCCATATGGGAGAGCGTTCCCCTGCCATATAAGGAAGGAACACCAGTCCGTCACAGCCCGGGGAAACTGCCGCCGCAATGGCATTCAACTGATCCAGGGAAGAGGAACCTGTCTTTTTTTCCATCTCCCTTTCATATCCGGCGAACTCATGCTCGAACCAGCGCATAACACCGCCGCCGCCTGTAGTTCCGCCCTGAAGGAGCCACTGTCCCGGCACCACGTGATACCCCAGGATCAACCGCGGATCCGCCTTATAAGTGTCAATGCAAATGCTCATGCCTCCTGCCTGGCCGCCCTGCTCCTGGGTTTCACCCGGATGGATCACTCCAGCTCCCAAAGTACCGCAGGCAGCGTCCAGTCCTCCTGCCACTACAGGGGTTCCAGGACACAGACCGCATTCTTCTGCCGCTTTTTCTGTAACTGTTCCCACTACTGTGTCGCAGTTTACGATCTCCGGAAGGAAATCCATGGGGATCCCAAGCCTGCCGCACATCTCTTCATCCCATTTTCCTTCTCTCATGTCAAAGCAGTGAAGTCCATACCCCTGGGATAATTCCTGGGTAACGGCTCCGGTCAGACAAAAAGCGATATAACTGTTAGACTGTAATATTTTATATATTTTCCCGTATATCTCCGGCATATTTTCCTTATACCAGAGGATCTTCGCCGTGGTATAGGATGGCTGCAGGGAATTTCCGGCCACCTTAAAAATCGCGTCCGCGCCGATTTCCTCATTCAGCCGGTCGCAGATCGACTGGGCTCTGGTATCCATCCAGATCGGCGTGTTGGCAAGGACTTCCCCGTTTTTATCTATGGCAATAGCTGACCAGCTCTGTCCGTCGATTCCCACGCCCGCGATATCCTTTGCCTGGATATTTCCCTTTTCAAGCGCTTTATGGATAGCCTTGCAGACAGCTTCCCACCATTCTACAGGATTCTGCTCCGCCCATCCTTCTTTTGGATAATAAACCGGATAGTCTTTGCTGGCGGCTGCCGCAACTGTGCCTTCCCGGTCAAAGACAGCCACCTTACAGGCGCTTGTTCCTATATCGATTCCCAATAAATATGGCTTATCCATCTTTTCCCCTTTCTGACGCACTTCGCTGCGTCAATAATGGTAGATTTGGAAGTTTACTTCCAAACTTTCCTCCCGTTTCTGCCTGCTGGCAACGATCCAACCCGCCAGCAGCAGAATTTTATTCAAAGCCTTTTATATCTGAAGCCCATTTTATTTTTCTTTCAGCCGTTACATTTTATTTAAGTTTCTCACGGATTTTCCCATGATTATTTCTGTCTGAAGCTTCAGGGTAACTGTTTTTTCTTCTGTTTCTTTTCCCACACCTAATCTGGAAAGGATCATCTGTGCTACCTTTTCTCCGATTGCTTCTGTAGGCTGGGATACGATCGTAAGCTTAGGACTGCAGGCTCTTGCGAACTGCAGATTATCAAAGCCGATCATGGACAGCTCCTTTGGCATGTGAATGCCCAGTTCATTTATACCAATAACCGCCCCCATGGTCATTTCATAATTTGTGACAAAGACGGCTGTCATCTGCGGATTTTTTTTCACAAGTTCCTCCAGACCTTTTACACCGCCCTGGATAATATAATCTCCATGATAGATCAAGGACTCCTGCACGGGAATCCCCCGTTTTTCATGGGCCGCATAGTACCCTTTCAAACGTTCCTGGGCAGTAAAAATTTCCTGAGGTCCCACTATGATTCCAATATTTCTGTGTCCGTTTTCCATGAGGAACTCCACCGCATCCTCTGCGGCTCTTTCGTTATCCACCAGCACACTGTCACAGGACAGCCCTTGTATCTTACGGTCTATAATAACAATAGGTTTTCCTGTCCGGTCAAAAGCCTTAAGATGAGTTCCTGAAACATCCACCGGCATATTAATAATCCCGTCCACCCGTTTTCTTGTAAGAAATTCTACCGCTTCTTTTTCTAAGTTCCGATCCGTGCGGCAGTCGCAGATGATGGTGGCATAGCCGTGACTTCTTAAAACATCCTCCATTCCCGTAATAATCTCAGAACAAAATACATTATTCAGTTCAGGGATTACCACACCGATCGTCTTTGTAGCGTTTGTTTTCAGGCCTCTTGCCACCTCATTCACTTCATAATGGAGTTCTTCAATAGCTTCCTCAATCTTTTTTCTGTTTTTTTCTCTTACGTTTCCGCCATTAAAATAAGAAGAGATCGTTGCCAGACCAAGTCCCGTCCGTCTGGCAATGTCTTTCATTGTCGCAGCCATAGGCCTCACTCCTGTCACGGATTTTTAATTTCTGGTCACGATACGGCCTGTAATATTTTTACTCTGCCTTTCCGTCACAGCCGCATACTTTCATTCTGCCTTTTACAAGCTCTTTCACTGCTTCGATCCCTGCTTTTCCATAAGCTTTCGGGTCAATAGTATCAGGTTTTTCTTCCAGGAGTTTTTTCACAGCCTTTGTATAAGCCGCACGGAGCTCTGTAGCAAAATTCACCTTGCAGATTCCTCTCTTCACGCAGTCGCTTACGTCCTCATCGGTAAGTCCGGACGCGCCGTGAAGAACAAGGGGGATATCCACTACTTTACGGATCTCGCTTAAACGTTCCTTATCCAATACCGGTGTTCCCACATAGAATCCATGTGCCGTACCAATGGCTACCGCCAGTGAGGTAACGCCTGTACGTTCTACAAATTCTCTGGCTTCCCCGGGATCTGTATTGGTATCCGCCTCAGCTTCCAGGTCGTCTTCTTTTCCGCCTACTTTGCCCAGTTCCGCTTCACAAGGAATGTTAAGGGCTGCCGCAACGTCCGCTACCTTTTTGCTCACTGCAACATTGCCTTCAAAGTCAAATTTCGATCCGTCGATCATGACAGAGGTATATCCTGCTTTCATGGCCTGCATAGCAAGCTCAAAGCTGCTGCCGTGATCCAGGTGCAGACACACCGGAACTGCAGCTTTCTTAGCTTCTGCCGCAACAATAGCAGCGTATGTATCCAGAGTTCCGTATTTGATCGTGGACGGAGTCGTCTGGATCATTACAGGCGCTTTTAATTCCTCTGCCGCCTGGATGATCGCTTTCACCATCTCCATATTTTCCGCGTTAAACGCGCCTACGGCATATCCTCCTTTTTGTGCATTTAAAAGCATTTCTTTTGATGTAACCAGTGGCATTTTGCTTCCTCCTTAAAAATAGAATTTGCGAAACCGAAACGTTTCTGTTTTGATTTATCTTACTCCTTTATACCAGATCTGTCAACCATAAAAATTTCATATATGAAAAGAAAAAAATACCTTTTCTTCCGGCACAGAAAGCAGTATATTATAAGTTAGCAGAATATTGAACATGCGGAAAGGAGAACTAAATCATGTTAAAAGGAATTCCTGAAATTTTATCACCAGAATTATTAAAAGTGCTTTGCGAAATGGGACATAGCGACCGTCTTGTTATTGCGGACGGAAACTTTCCTGTAGAATCCATGGGAAAAAATGCCATTACAATCCGCTGCGACGGACACGGAGTACCGGAGATCCTGGATGCAATCTTAAAGCTGTTCCCGCTGGACACTTACGTAGAACATCCGGTAAATCT
>CALIZJ010000324.1 GCA_938028845.1 uncultured Blautia sp. | reverse complement strand
ATGACGGAGTCAGAGTCCGTTGCCTTACCATTTGGCGATAGCCCTTTATTACCTGCAAGCTTCATTTACTCGCTTGCGACAAATGGTATTATATACTAGTCTAAAAAAAAATGCAAGCCCTTTTTTTAAATTTTTTGTTTTTTTTCGAATTTTTTTATCTGTTTTTTTCTCTGCTTTAACAGAGCAAGGTGAGTGCCTATACCAACAGCCTCTTTATCTTTTCCTGCCAGCCAAAAACCGCACACTCACCTGCCTGTTTCACATTATCAATTTTCAAAGAACTATTTATATTTATCAAAATTTCCATTTTACTGCCCGTGTATCTTTCCTGGTTCCGCCTGCACATCTGCCAAATTTCTCACTGACTCTCTCTCCCGAAACGACACTTCCACTGTCCTTGCAATAGGAAAATCCGACCAATCTCCATTAATACGCTTCAAAAGTATCTTACTGGATTCTATAGCCAATTTCTTTAAATCCTGCGCAACGCAGGTAATAGGCGAAGCCATAACCCGAAACAGAGGATCATCATCATAGCAAATAATAGATATATCCTGGGAAATTGTGATACCCATATCTTCCGCCCCCAGCAAAACACCCATGGCCACAATGTAATTCGTACAATAAATGGCTGTAGGCGGCTCCTCTACATCCATCATTTTCTCAAAATATTTCTTGGCTACACCCATCACCACATCATCCGTCACCATAAACTGCACCGGTGCAGAACTGGATATATTGATTCCTCCGAAATTCCTGCATTCTTCCAGAAATCCTGAAATTCTTTCCGCAATAGTGGAAGAATAATCCGCCGGAGACATAATTCCAATTCTCCGATGACCTTTAGAGATTAAGTACTTGGCAATCTTCCTTCCGCTGCTTATATTATCCGAGCGGACCGTATCTACAGGAAACTTTTCGACCAATGCGGGATACTGGTCCAAAACAACCACCGGAATCTTTGCCTCCTGCAGAAGGCAGTACATGGTATCTTCTAAGTTAACAGGCAAAACGACCACACCATCTACTTTTTTTGCCACAAGATAATTGAGCACTTCTTTTTCCTGGACAATATCATGATTATAGGTACATTCAATCACAATATAATCCAACTGGGCAAAAAAATTGGTAACTCCAAACACCAGATCTCCCCAGAAATAATTTCCCAGGTCCGGCTGAAGGATGGCTATGGTCATCGTCCGTTCTGAGCGCAGAGACTGAGCAATTCGATTCGGGCGGTATCCAAGCTTTTTGATTGCCTCCTCGATCAGGACTTTATTTTTCTCCTGAATATTTTTATTATTCAGATATTTCGAGATAGTAGATAAAGACAACCCCGTTTCCCTGGCAATGTCTTTTATGGTAACTGACATGGATATCCCCCTTTACACCTTTTCTCTGTCATATAAATCCAGTACAGAATCTCTGTAGAAACATTCTGGCTTTAAACGGATCGTCCTGGGAAAATCAGCAGTATCTCCATTCATTCGGCGATACAGAAGTTCACAGGCCATCTCTGCAATCTTAGCAATGGGCTGACGAACAGCTGTCAAATGCGGGCGGATTACTGCCGCCAGATCAAAATCATCAAAAGTAACAAAAGAAAGATCCTCTGGTATGCGGATTCCAAATTCCCGTATCGCTTCCAGCGCTCCCAGACAGGTATCATAATTTGTAGCAAAAAAGGCTGTAGGCCTTTCATTCAGGCTCCAAAGCTGTTCAATGCTCCGATATCCGCTTAAGGCAGTATAATCCCCCTCGATCATATATTCTTTATATATGGGCAGGCCATAGTCTTCCATAGCCCGTATATAGCCCGTACGCCTCTCATCAGCGGTAAGCTTGCCCCTAGGGCCTGTAACGATCCCAATCTTCCGATGACCATTTTTAATCAAATGCTCTACCACCTCATAGGATCCTCCGGTACAATCTACCATAACCCCGTCCGCTTCCCCGTCTATTCCTCGTTCCTCCATCATTACTACCGGTATTTTCTGCTCCCTGGCGTTTTTTAAAAAATCTATATTCCTTTTCATTGGCGTAATGAGCAATCCATCTACTCCGCGGTCTATCAAATAATCCACATATTCTTTCAGCCGATATGTCTTTATATCTTCTTCCGCCATTCCTAAAGGAATAAAAGTCAAGGAATATCCTCTGTTTCTTAACAATTTCTGCGTTTCACTGATCAAAGCCGCCGTATGCTGGTTCGATGCGCCGCCCATGATCATCCCCACTGTATAAGTACGAAAAGTCCGCAGGCCCCGTGCCGCGTCATTCGGCACAAATCCCAGCCTGTCAATGGCTTCTTCTATTTTTTTTCTGTTGGCTTCCCTGACATTTCCTCCATTTATAAATTTCGAAATCGTAGAGATAGCGAGATTTGTCTCCTTTGCCACATCTTTTATGGTTACTGCCATAGATTCTTTTTCATCCTCCCATCGAAATTTCTGCCTGTTCCACCTCGATGTCTCGTCAGCTTTTTACATTTTATCACATTTTGCACATCTTTACCACACTTCTGTAAAGCAAAAGGAGCCGCCCATCAGCCCAAAACTGTCAGCTAATGAAAACAGCCCCTCTATTTCACAGGAAACTCTGCTTCGATGTCTTATCTTGCTGTTGTAAATCCTAAAGCATATTTTTCCTTTGTATAATTTTTAACTGTTACCTTTAATCCCTCCTGGCACTCTGCGGTTTCTATTTCTACTGTCTTATCGAAGGGACGCAGATCACTGCGCAGGCCTTTTATCACGAAAGAATTCTCTCCTTCCTTCAGGCCCAACACAAATACATTCAGATTTCCATCCTTCTGTGTATAATGAAGCTCCAGTCCGTTTTCCAGTTTCTCAGATTCCCTGTCGCTGCAGCGCGTGCCGTAAATACCATCTTTATTTACATCAAGCCAGCCGCCTAAAATCTTCAGTCTGCGGACCTGTTCCTCCGGAATCGTTCCATCCGCCTTTGGTCCAATGTTCAAAAGCAGGTTTCCGTTATTGGCAACGGTTCCCACAAGAAGGGCGATCAGATCCGGTACAGAAATCAGCATGTCGTCGCTTTCATAAGCATTATACCCGAAGGATAATCCCATGCCGCGGCACATCTCCCATTTAATGGTACGGTCTGCCTTTCCGGATTTATATTCCTTAGTAAGGAAATCATAGTATCTGCCGTTAAACCGGTCGTTTACAACCCCATCTTTCACCTTATTATAGTAATGCGCGAAGAAATAAGGCATCGCTTCCTCGCTCTGCTTCGGCCATCCTATATCATTCCAGAACACGCTGGGTTCATAGGTATCTACCAATTCCATCATCTGATTATAGGAATAATCTGCGTATGCATAAGTAGGACTTGCTGTGCCGAAAAGATCATCGTCATTATAAATAGGATCATTGGCGAACTGCCAGTCGATCAGTCCAGAATAATATAATCCCATACGGATTCCTTCATCCCGTACCGCCTGTGTCAGTTCTCCGGTGATATTTCTCTTGGGGCCCATTTCCACTGAATTAAAATGGGTATATTTGCTTGGGAACAGGCAGAATCCATCATGATGCTTCGTAGTCAGCACTACATACTGAGCGCCGGCCTCTTTAAATATCTTAGCCCATTCCTTCGGATCCCAATTTTCTGCCTTCCACATAGGGATAAAATCCTCATACTTAAAGTTTTCCCCATAAGTTTTTACATGATGTTCATACGTTGGTCCTTTTCCTACATTCAGAGAATTATAGTACCACTCCGCATAAGGATTATCTAAAAACCATTCGCTGGAATCTACTTCTCCAAGCTCCCAGGTATGAGGGGCAAACGCTGGGACAGAGTAAATACCCCAATGGATAAAGATTCCAAATTTACAGTCATCGTACCACTTGGGAACAGTATGCTGATGTACGGATTCCCATGTTCCCGAATATCTTTTTTCGCTCATTGTCCTTTCTGCCTCCTGCAAGTTTAATCAATAGTTATTTTCAGCACTGCCGGCATATCCCCGGCCTTAAACTCCCTTCCGCAGGAAATGTCCAGCGCCGCGTTCTGATGAAAACTGGGATGAAGCTGGGTTCCCAAAAGCTCCACATCCCGAATAGTAGATTTCAGATAACGGTAGTCATTTCCAAGAGATTTAATATGGATTTCCCCATCCTCCGGCCACTTGAGAACAATCGCATATATATGATTGCCTTTGCTGGTAAAGCGGATATCCTCCGGGGTAAATTTCTTTTCATAAGTGTCTGTAAAATGGCCTTCCGGAATAACAGTCGGTCCCTCTCCGAATACCTTCCAGTACCGGGTATCGTAAATCGCCTCCCCGTTTACCTTCAGCCATTTTCCTACTTCTCTTAAAATGTTCGCGTCCTCCTCCGGAATAGTTCCGTCAGCTTTAGGTCCCACATTTAAGAGAAGCGCTCCGTTTTTGCTTACTACATCCACCAGGTCTAAAACGATATCCGATGGTTTTTTATAGTCATTCCCTACTGTATAGCCCCAGGAATTTTTAGCCACGGAGGTATCATTCTGCCAAAGATCCGGAGTAATATGATCCAGCTGTCCTCTTTCCAGATCCTTTACCGCGCTTCCATGGACATATGCATCAAACTTGGCATCAATAGCCACCTCCGCGCCCCACTGGGCAGCTCTGTTGTAATAGTAGGCTGCAAATTTTCTCAGATAAGGTTTCCATGCATACTGCTGTATCCACCAGTCAAAGAAAATAAGCTTCGGCTGATATTTGTCCACCAGCTCACATGTCCTTACGAGCCAGTCTTCCATATGCTCTTCCGTAGGCGGATTATCATAAATGCTGCTGTGATTTCTTGTAATACCCGCTGCCTGCCCGTAAAAGTCCGCATATTTCGGATCGTTTACATCAGCCTCTGGTATCTGGCGTGCTCCGTTAAAAAACCAATAATGCTCCGCACGGTGGGAGGAAGCGCCGAATACCATGCCTTTTTCCTCTACCTTTTCTTTAAGCTCACCCACTATGTTTCTCTTAGGTCCCATCTCCGCTGCATTCCAATGGCTTAAATCACTGGCATACATCTGAAATCCATCGTGGTGCTCCGCGACAGGAACGACAAACTTCGCTCCCGCCTCTTCGAATAAATCCGCCCATTCCTTTGGATCAAATTTTTCTCCTTTAAACATAGGGATGAAATCCTTATAGCCAAACTTATCAAGAGTCCCGTATGTACTTACATGATGCAAATTCTCGCTGGAACCCTTTATATACATATTCCGGGGATACCATTCATTTCCAAATGCGGGTACGCTGTAAACGCCCCAGTGAATGAAAATACCAAATTTCCCTTTTTCATACCATTTCGGTGTAGGATGCTCACACAGAGAATCCCAAGTGTCTGTATAAGGACCTTGTTTAATGACTTCTTCAATCTGCGCAATATATTTTTTGTTGTCCATATCCTTCCATCCTTTACTTTAACACATTTTACATCTGAACAAACATCGTAATCCTTTTATTAAGACATTTGCTGCGCCGATTTTTGCTGCGTAATACGTAGATATTTCCTGACAAAAATCGTGCGCATCCTCCCGAAGGGTTATAGTAAAAGACAAATGAATTTGTCTTTTACTATAAATTTCATTATTTAATCGACTCGAAGATCGGATCTTCTTCTACAAGCTCCAGGCATACGCAGTAATTTTTCGCTTCGTGGAGTTCCTTCGGAATATCTACCTCGATCATGCCGTCTCCTTCGCAGGATCTCAATACACGGTATTCAAGCTGCTGCTTGCTGCTTACGATATACGCGCCCTTTAACTGATTTCCTACATTTAAAAGCTCGATTCTGATCCTGGGTGAAAGCACATGTACATACAGCTTATGCTCTCTTCTGGTAAATTCGATTCCCGGAATCTCATAAGGATAGATCGGCACGATCTTTGTTCCGTAAATTGCCTCGCTGTTTTCTGTCACATATTTTCCGACTTTATTTAAGATTTCCACGCAAGCTTCCGGAACTACGCCGTCTGCAGTAGGTCCTACGTTCAGAAGATAGTTTCCGCCGCGGCTTACGATCTTAAGGAGAAGGGAAATGATATGATCCGCAGATTTCCAGTTGGTATCATATTTGTTGTATCCCCATGTATCGTTTACCGTCGCCGGGATCTCCCAGTATCCGTCGTATCCGTCATAAGGAAGTCTCGGGATAAAGTTGTCGCCCGTAGTCATGTAATCGCCCATATGGTTTCCGGTACGTCCGCTTAAGAGACAATCCGGCTGAATGGATTTTACCAGATCGATCAGCTCCTGGGTCTGGTCTACGGTGATCCCCATAGGAGTATCGAACCAGATCAGGCAGATCTTTCCGTAATTTTCCAGAAGCTCCTTCACCTGGGGCTTACACTTTTCGTCCAGGTATTTCTGGAAGTCTTTTTTCGAGTTATCCCTGTGCTGCATAAATCCGTTGGGATCGTCCCAGTCCTGTGCCTGAGAATAATAGAAGCCCATCCTCACGCCGTATTTTTCACAGGCAAGCTGAAGCTGCTTTAAAATATCCTTTCCATAAGGCGTCGCCTTTACCACGTTAAAGTCGCTTACCTTGGAATCATACATAGCGAAGCCTTCATGGTGCTTTGCGGTGAGCACGATATACTGCATGCCCCACTGCTCTTTCGCACGCTTCACAAAAGCGTCCGCGTCAAACTGAGTGGGATTGAACTGCTCTGCAAGCTTCTCGTATTCTTCCACAGGGATATCCAGGAAATTCTCGATCCACTCTGCGATCCTGTCGGTCTTCTGTCCTTTATATTCGCCCGCAAGGATACTGTAAAGGCCCCAATGGATAAATAATCCATATTTCGCGTCCTTGAACCACTCCTGATTTTTTGTCTTCATAAGAAATACCTCCGTCGTTTATTTTTGTCGTTAACCTTTTACTGCGCCGGCAAGAATACCGGATTCTACCTTCTCATGGAGGAACAGATAAATGATCATCATCGGTATGATGGACAGGATGATGAAGGCAAACTCTGCTCCGTAATTTGTCGTAAAGTTCGTCGTAAAGTTCAGCATTGCCCTGGATACTGTGTACTTGTTGCTGTCTGTGATCAGGATCAAAGAGAAGATCAGCTCACTGTACCCGTAGATAAATACCAGGATCGCCTCTGTCGCGATGATCGGCTTGCAGACAGGGGTCAGGATCCTTACCAGAAGCTGCACATCCCCGCAACCGTCGATCCTCGCCGCCTCGTCCAGTCCTCTGTCCAGGCTTTGAATATATCCTGTAAACAGGAAGATTGCCTGGGAAAGATTAAAGGCCGTATAGATCAGGATCAGGAACACATAGCTGTTCTTAGTTCCCAGTGTGCTGGAGATCTTGGAAACAGATACCAGTGTGGAGTGGACCGGAACCATAACGCCTGCCATAAACAGGATATAAACCACTTTTAAGTATTTATAACTCTTTCTTGCGATCACATAAGCCGCCGGCATGGCGACTACGACCGTCACCACCAGAGTCGCGATGGCAACCACCAGGGAATTAAAGATCGCCCGGGCAGCGCTTGCGATCCGGATAGCGTCCGGATAATTGTTAAAATTCCATACTTTTGGCCAGGAGAACATTCCCAGAAGGATCTCTTCATTTGTCTTGAATGAGGAGATCAGCGTCACGATCAACGGGAAAAATGTAGCCAAAGCCAGAAAGATGGCTATAAAATACATTAAACCTCTTTTTACGCCTCTTGCAAATACATACTTATTCATCCAATCTTCCTTTCCTACATATCCTCCTGCTTAAAGATCACTTTATTCAACAGCAGGGACAAAAGAAGCCCTAAAACAAGCAGGATCATACTGATCGCTCCGCTTCGGCCCATCATTCTGTACTGGAAGCCCTGGGAATAAAGAAGGACCGCCGGTGTCGCGCTGGTCTCCATAGGGCCGCCGCCTGTCATGGCATATACAAGGTCAAAGGCTTTCAGACATCCTGTCACACACATTACGGAAAATACCATAAACATGTTTTTACATAACGGGATCGTGATCTTGGTGATCTTTCTGATGCCTGTACAGCCGTCCAGAAGAGCGGCGTCGTGGATCTCGTCCGGGATCGCCACAATGCCGGCTGCGAAGATCAGCATGTTATATCCGGCGTACATCCACTCGTTTACAAGAACGATGCACCAGATATTTACCGTAGGGGTGGCCAGCCAGTTTATGATCATATCGGAGCAGCCGATCGCCTTCAAAAACTGTGCCAGGACACCGAAGTTGGAATTCAGCATGAACTTCCACATCAAACCTACTGCCGTAGTACCCAGCATGACCGGGATCAGATACGCAGCCTTAAAAAACTTCGTACCTTTGATCTTGGATGTGACCAGCAGCGCCATGCCGAAAGCGATGGGCATCAGGATCACAAAACCGCCGATCATGAAGTAAAGTGCGTTCAGCATACTGTTCCAGAAGTTATCGCTGGTGAGAACGCTTATATAATTTTTCAGTCCCGCCCAGGTAACGGGGGCTCCGCCGATACCGTTCCAGTCGTTTAACGACAGCCAGAAGGTATTGATCGTGGGGTAAATGACAAACAGCACGGTCAGCGCCACGCCTGGGAGCACCAGAAACAAAGCCTTCAAGAAAGATTTTCTATATATGGCCGATTTAAAAAACATGAACATCCCTCCATATGAAAGGGTGGACACTGCAGAACACTTTATTCCACCTTGCCCACCCAATGTCATTCAATCACATATACTGTTGTGTTACACCTGCTGTCTCTTATTCGTACTGTGCGATCATTTCAACAATTCTCTGGCCTACTTCTTCTGCTGTCTGTCCCATTGCAAGTCCCTGCAGAGCCTGACGAACGGTATTGATCATATGTGTTGCGGAGTCATAGTTTTCGATATCGCCGCGTACATCCTCTGTTTCCGCGATAATAGCGTTTGCTTCTTTTACAAGATAATTTCCGGCGTCAGAGGTAACGTTTACAGACATCGGAATCGGATATCCTTCTACGAAGGTATTCACAACATCTTCTCTTGTCATATATTTCAGGAAAAGAACAGATGCTGCCACTTCATCGGGATCGCCGGTATCTACTACATAGTAGCCTTCATTTCCGCCGCCCATGTCGTCCAGTTCATATTCTTCGTTCACATACGGGAAACGCATTGCATGGATCTTCTCGTTCTCGAAGAGCTCCAGTCCGGAGTGATCCTCTGCGCAGTACCATGTGCCCATGAACAGGAATGCACAGCCGCCGGTATTAAAGATAGATCTTTCCTGGCCGTCATCGTTTCCAAGGAGGTTTGTTCCAAGATATCCCTTATCTACAGCTTCTTTGATCATATTGTAGATCGCGATCTGCTCTTCGCTGTCATAAGTCATCTCTCTGGTTCCAAGCTGCTCTGCCACTTCGCAGCCGTAGGTCTTGTAGTTCAGCATGGAGTGGAGATGTCCGAAACGGTAGTCGTCCATTTCACCCATTTCAAAAGGCTGTACGCCGTTAGCCTTCAATGTCTCGCATGCAGCCATCAGGTCGTCCCAGCTCTTGATGGAAGCCGGATCGATGCCGTTCTCATTCAGGATATCTTCATTGTAGAAAAGTTCGATCTGATATGCAGTAAACGGTACGCCGTAGGTTCCTTCATATCCGAAAGAGCTGTAATCTACCAGGCTGGTTCCAAGGCTGTTGAATCTTTCTTCCCATTCCGGATACTGCTCATAATACGGATCCATATTTACGATCAGGTTCTGCTCGATATATCCTGCCACACGGGAGCCGCCGTACTCCTGAAGGATATTCGGCATGGAAGCCGGGTCGGACATCAGAACGGATTCAGAGTTCAGCCATTCTGACTCGGTCGGGATATTGATGCACTCAACAGTGATGCCCGGATACTCTTCCATAAATCCATCTACGATAGCCTGGTAGAGTGGACCGGAAACGTCCGCTTCATCCCATCTGGTATGGATGGTAATGGTTACGTCATTATATTCACGATTTTCTACATCATAGTCTGTAGAAGCATCATCAGACGCAAATACAGTCACTCCGGAGCCAAGGGATGCGACCATTGCGAGGGACATCATTACAGCAACTATTTTTTTCTTCATGTGTTAGCCTCCTTTAAATTTTGAATATGTGATGTACTTTGCTATGAAGCAACATCTTTTACGCTTTGCAAAACGTTTCGTGTTAACGTAATTTCATATTAGCGCAAAACGTTTCGTTTTTCAAGCTTTTTATGGGTTTGTTATCTGTTTTCTATATTTTTTATAATTTTTATTGCACTTTTTTATTCATTTTTACTATATACCTGATGTAAAACGTTTTGTTTTATTATGCATATAAGGCAAAAATAAAAAAATCCTAAAGACATCTCTAATCATTTTCACATCTTTAGGATTTTTTTTTTTTGTAAAATTCATTACAATTTCGGAAAAATATTCTCCACCGATTTATATAACTGACAAAAGATCTCCTGCTGCTCCTGGTATTTCTTAACATTGTCCCGGATAGGTTCTGTAACCTCCACACTCCACTGTACCATTTCCCTGCAGGCTGCATAGACATCCGGATATAGCCCTGTCCCCACAGAAGCCATAATAACAGCCCCATAGCAGGCTTCCTCCTGTACCAGGGCAGTATACACAGGCATATCCATCATATCCGCCTGTATTTGTCTCCAGCATTTTCCCTTTGCCCCGCCGCCGGAGGCAATCAATTTCCGCCTGGGTATGCCAAGCTCATCGAAAACTTTTTCGCACTCCTTTAAGTTATACATTACCCCTTCCATCACTGCCCGCACCAGATATGCCTGGTCATGCTTTAAACCAAGTCCGAAATAAACGCCTCTTGCCTGCGGATTATTATAAGGCGTACGCTCTCCTGCAAGATAAGGAAGAAAAAACAATCCGTCACACCCGGCAGGTACCTTTTGCGCCTCCTGGTCAAGCTCTCCGAAAGGCCGGTTGGTTTTTAACACTTTATTCCTAAGCCAGCTCAAAGTATTTCCACCATTTAAGGCACCGCCCTGAAATACCCAAAGGTCCGGAATGGAATGGCACCATAACTGGCACCGCATTTCTTTATCCAGGACAGGATTTCCCGTCACTGCCGCCAATTGAGATGCTGTCCCGATATTACAGGACATCGTTCCCTCTTCCACAACTCCGTTTCCAATTAACTGCGCTCCGCAGTCGCCCCCTCCTGCGATGACCTTTATTCCTGGGAAAAGTCCGGTTTCCCCGGCTGCAGAGTGACATACCGTTCCTACAGTTTCACAGGAAGGATACACTTTGGGCCAAATGTCCTCTTTCAATCCTAAACGCCGGATCAGTTCCATACACCATTCTTTTTTCTTAACAGAAAACGCAAGGGTAGCGCTTGCATCGCTGTATTCTGTACAGATCACTCCAGTTAATTTGTAACGGATATAGTCTTTCGGTGACATTACTGTACGAATCTTTTCATAAATCTGCGGCTTATGTTTTTTCATCCAAAACAGCGAGCAGATCAACATTCCGGCGCTTGGCTGATTGAGAATCTCCTCTGTTAAAAGTTCTCCTGCTGCTTTCAGGATTTCTTCCCTTTCCTTTAAAGACCTTTGATCCAGATGGATGATCGCCATATCTACAGGATTTCCTTCTTTATCTAAAGCAACCATACCATGCATCTGTCCGGAAAAACCAATACCGGAAATATCGCAGCCCGAAACTCCGGCCGAATAAAGCGCTTCCGATAAAGCTTTTACTGTACACTCCCACCATACTCTGGGATCCTGCTCCGCATATCCCACCTGCGGCGTCAGAACTTCATAACCAATCTGACCGATTCCCTTCACTTCACCTGCTTCGTCCGCCACCAGCACCTTTACACTGGAAGTTCCCAGATCGATTCCCATCAAATATCCCATATTCACCTTCTCCTTTTACTGCTTCTTTGGCTGTCTTTCTATACTTTTTATCATAACATGGTATTTCTTTTCTTGGAAAGCATATGTAACACAATTTCTGCCGCTTTTTCCCAAGACACCTGCAAAAAACAGCCTGGTTCATACTTTTCTGCCATTTCTTAGGGAGTTTATATTGAAACAGAATTTTTTTTATATTATAATTTGATATAAATATATCAATTTCCATGTGGGAGCTGGCCATATAGAAATCCTGGATGAATACACAGTGCATACATTGGAAAAATTATATTTCGACCGGATATTTTTATCTTTCATCCAAACATTATAACATAAGGAGAAGAAACATGAGAGCAAATAACCTGACTCTGCTCACCGATCTGTACGAGCTGACCATGATGCAGGGTTATTTCAAAAATCCAACTGACCAAACCGTCATCTTTGATATGTTTTATCGTACCAACCCCTGTGAGGGAGCTTTTGCCATCACTGCCGGGCTGGAGCAGATGATCGAATATATCGAAACCCTTAATTTCAGCGATGACGACATCGCGTATCTTCGCGGACTGAAAATATTTGATGATGATTTTCTGGATTATCTGAAAAATTTTAAATTTTCCGGAGATATCTACGCCATTCCCGAGGGAACCGTAGTCTTTCCAAGGGAGCCCCTGGTAAAAGTCGTTGCTCCTATCATGGAAGCACAGCTTGTAGAAACCGCTATTTTAAATATCATTAACCATCAGAGCCTTATTGCCACCAAGGCAGCCAGAGTATGCTACGCTGCCAAAGGTGACGGAGTCATGGAATTTGGACTTCGCCGTGCCCAGGGACCAGACGCAGGGATCTTTGGTGCCAGAGCCGCGGTCATCGGCGGATGTATCGGTACTTCTAATGTCCTTACCGGACAGATGTTCCATGTTCCTGTCCTTGGTACCCATGCCCATAGCTGGATCATGAGCTTTCCAGATGAATATACGGCATTTAAAACTTATGCACAATTATATCCCACTGCATGTACGCTCCTGGTAGACACCTATGACGTATTAAAATCCGGTGTTCCCAATGCCATCCGCGTATTTGAAGAAATGCGGGAGGACGGCATTAAACTTACAAACTATGGAATCCGCATCGACAGCGGAGATCTGGCATATCTTTCCAAAGAAGCCTATAAGATGCTTGCTGCCGCCGGATTTGACGATGCGACCATCTGTGCCTCCAGCGACCTGGACGAATACCTTATTCAAAGCCTGAAAACCCAGGACGCAAAGATCAATTCCTGGGGTGTGGGAACAAACCTGATCACCTCCAAGGATAACCCGGCTTTCGGAGGGGTTTATAAACTGGCAGCCGTTAAAGACAGCACAAGCAAAACCTTTATCCCTAAAATAAAGCTTTCCGAAAACACAGAAAAAGTCACAAACCCAGGGGATAAAACCGTTTACCGTATCTACAGCAGATCCACAGGGAAGATAAAAGCAGATCTGATCTGCCTTACAGACGAAGTGTTTGATCCGGAAGAGACTATGATCATTTTTGATCCTATTGATACTTGGAAGAAAACCAAGGTATTAGGCGGTACTTATGATATGCGGGAACTTTTGGTACCTGTCATTAAAAACGGAAAACGGGTATATACCTCTCCTTCTGTAATGGAACTTCGGGAATACTGCATGAAAGAACAGAATACTCTCTGGGATGAATCCCGCCGGTTTGTAAATCCCCAGAAAGTCTATGTAGACCTTTCCCAGAAGCTTTACGACATGAAAAAAAATCTGCTGGAAGAAATGAGCGAGCAGGCATTAAATTAAAGTCATAAACCCCCTTCTTCTTTCATAAAGATAGAAAGAGAAGGGGGTTTTTCTATGAAAACAAATTATATCCGTCTTATCAATAAGGAGCATCCTCTTCCAGAAAACTTTGTCCCCGATGGTCTCACAGACATCGGGATTCCTTTTGATGCCCCGCCTGGGGATCAGAAAAGACTTTTGGAAGAAAAAGCTGCCTGTGCCGCTTTGGAGCTGATCACAAGAGCACGCCAGGAAGGATTAAGCCTTTACGGCGTATCCGGATACCGGTCCTACAAGCGCCAAAAAGAATTATATACCGGAAGTCCCTATGTGGCAGCTCCCGGGACAAGCGAGCATCAAAGCGGACTTGCCCTGGATCTGTCCTGCCCGGAAATACAAATGAAACTGGAAGAAAAGTTTGCCCAAACTGCGGAGGGAATCTGGCTTGCCTGGCATGCTCCCTTATACGGCTTTATCCTGCGCTATCCTAAAAATAAAGAGCACATTACGCAGGTTCCTTATGAGCCCTGGCACATCCGCTATGTCACAAAGCCCCTTGCCTCCTATCTCTCCCTCACCGGCATGACATTGGAAGAATATCACTCCTTGCAGGAAAATATAAAGGAAGCCCTGTGAAAACTTCTTTTACCGGCACTTTATTGTTCCATCTGACGTCCCAGAAACCCGGCTGCTGTCTGTACCAGCATTTTTTCTGCATCCCCCATGGTATCCTTGTCTGATTTTCCCATGAGGATTACAGAGCCAATGGCGTCGCCGGCACAGATGATCGGCTGGATAGTCTGGGCGTAAGCAACCTCTCTCTGATCTTCTACAACAGGAATCTTACCTTTTTCATTGGCATTCAGACATTTTCCTTCTCTGGATGAGATTGCCTCTTCCAGCTCCTTGCTGATCTCCTTTCCGGTAAATTCACGGCTTCCGATCCCTGCTGCCGCTACCACCTGATCATGGTCGGTAATGCAGGATACAAGCCCTGTAGTCTGCGCCAGCGCCTCTGCGTATTCTCTGGCAAATATACTTAATTCCCCAATAGGAGAATATTTTTTTAAGATTACTTCTCCTTCTCTGTCTGTAAAAATTTCCAAAGGCGTCCCCTCTTTAATTCTTAAGGTTCTCCGAATCTCCTTGGGGATCACTACCCTTCCCAGATCGTCGATCCTTCTTACAATCCCTGTAGCTTTCATAACCTTTTCTCCTTTCTTTGTGGGTCTCTTCAATATCTTCCCCATATGCTAATGTAGATAACTGTCGTAAAACTATTATCTGTAAATGAAGGCATTTTATACCTCAATCTTTATTTTCTCACATTTTAATTTTGTGAAAAAAATATAAACACGGTTGCATTTTTGAATAAGTGTGATATAGTATACATATACTTTTTATGTAGTTTTAAAAACTATATGTCTAAGTTTTAAATATCTGTTTTCTCAGGAGGCGATTCAATATGAAACTAAAACTGAAAGACCCGGGAAGCGCCATCACACATGGAATTGCCATGCTGCTGGCCATGGTAGGGGCCACCCCTTTACTGATAAAAGCAGCAAGGAGCTCCGATGTCCTGCATCTTGTAGCTCTTGGCGTATTCATTCTTAGTATGATACTTCTCTATGCGGCAAGCACCATTTATCATTCTGTGGATTCCACAGAAAAAGTAAACCGCAGGCTGCGTAAAATGGACCATATGATGATCTTTATCATGATTGCCGGAAGCTATACCCCAGTTTGTCTTATTGCCCTGCATAATAGGATTGGCTATATTTTATGCGCTTTGGTATGGATTGTTGCCATTTTAGGAATTATATTAAAGGGATTTTGGATCAATTGTCCCAAATGGGTATCCTCTGTTCTCTATATTGGAATGGGATGGCTGTGTGTCCTGGCCTTTGTGCCTATCTTTCATTCCCTGCCCCGGGCAGGCTTTGGATGGCTTTTGGCAGGGGGAATCATCTATACCATCGGAGGCGTG
>CALIZJ010000323.1 GCA_938028845.1 uncultured Blautia sp. | reverse complement strand
AATACCGCCTTCCAAAGCCTGGCTGTGCCAGGACCAATCTGTTTTCATAAGAAGGTTTCCTATAAAATGGAGCACCATACTGCCGATAGTCAAAGTCAGCAGGTACTTTGCCATAATAAAGGCGTAGGCATTATAACAGCTTTTTGAAGAAAGGGGAGCTGTTTCATATTTTTTCAGACGTGGACTTCGCTTTCCAAGCTCTCGGACAAAGAAAAGATTTTCATATAAGTCTCCCGCAAGTTTTAAAGCTCCAGCAAAATAAAAGAGTTCTGATAAATAAAAAGGAGTCTGCCATTGGTTTTTATTGATAAGAATAATGCGGATCAGAAAAAAGATCCATGTTATACCGATAGGTGTATAGTACAGGTAATTTTTTTCTTTTATTCTGGTATTTTCCATACGGTAAAATAAAGAACGCATAGGTCCTCCTCCTTTCATGGCAATAAATCCTGGATGCGTACAGTATCCGGGAAAACGGCGGAGAGTTTTTGATGAGGATTTTTCTCCCGGAATTCTTCTATGCTTGCTTTATAAAGAAGCCGTCCCTTTTCCAGATAAAGAATATAATCAGCGATTTTATCCAGGTCTTCCGTAACGTGTGAGGACATAAAGATCGTGATGCCTTCCTCGATAAGTGTCTGGAGTATAGAAAGAAAATCCTTTCGGAATATAGGGTCAAAGCCGGCAGAGGGCTCATCTAAAAGCAGCAGCTTCGGGTGATGGCTAAGGGCAAGGCAGCAGAAACATTTCATCCGGTTTCCCTTGGATAACTGATGGACTGGGGTATGGGAGCGCAGTTCCATGCGATCCAGCCACATCTTAAAATATGCTTCATCGTAATCTGGAAAATATTGCCCCAGGATGGCACCGTTTTCCGCTATGGATTTTTCCCAAAAGAGCTGCAGGTCTTCTGAGACGTAGCCAATCAGCTCCCGTGCCTTTTGGGGATGAGCTTTCAGAGAAATTCCCTGGATCCTTACATCCCCTTGAAACTTGGAATCCAGACCGGCTAATATTTTTAATAATGTAGTTTTTCCGGCACCGTTTTTTCCGATAAGTCCGGTGAGGTATCCTTTTTCCAGAGAAAAGGATAGATCCTGAAGGGCAAAACCGTTAAAATTCCGGAAAAGCTCCTGGCAGGTTAAAATAGCGGTCATGACAGTTTCCCTCCTTTCCACAGCAGATCGATCATGGCGTTGATTTCTGCCCGGGAAAGCCCAAGCGCAGCGGCATCGGAAAGCCATTGTTCAAGCTGGTTTTCCAGTTCTTTTATCTGCTGTTCTTTTAAAAAGTCTGAGTTAGTTTCTTTAATATAAAATCCTTTTCCAGGTACAGAATAAATAAGCCCTTCTTTTTCCAGCTCTTCATAAGCACGCTTGGTGGTGATCACGCTGATTTGCAGATCTTTAGCCAGAGAGCGGATGGAGGGAAGCATATCCCCGGAGGCTATGGTTCCTTTTACAAGAGCTTCTTTAATTGCTTTTATGATTTGTTCATATATAGGAAGGCTGCTGTCTTCATTTAAAATGATGTACATGATCTACTCCTTTTTTACATAAACCTGTTCATAGGATAAGGCTCGTTCTAAATAAGATCTGGTAGCGTATTTTGCGGCAGCGATATTTACGAAGTGGATCAGTCCCCATATAAGCCAGAGCGCAGGAAAACGGTCGTAGAGCCGGACAATAAAACTTATGCCAAGCAGGAGCTGTTGGAGGATAAGGAAAAGCCCCCAGTAGAAATTTACTATTTTTTCTTTGACAGAGACGCTTTCTTCCAAAGAACTGCCGGACAAAAAGCCATACAAACCTGTTTTTAAAAGCAGGCTCCAGATGGTAAACAGACAGATTACTAATTGGACGGCTATGCATAAAGGGGTAGTCTCGTAAAAAAACATATTCAGTGTAAAATAATGAAAAAGGATCATCACAGCAAGAAGCCAGAAAAGCCGCATAAAAAATCTCAGATAAAGATACTTAAGCCGTTCCTTATAGGAAACTGGCAGAAGATAGAGCATACGCGGAATCCGAAGCGGGTTTTCACGGATAAACCAGGCGATCATTCCTGTGCTTAAGAGCAAGACGCTCAAAAGGAGTGCTGAAACAAAAGCGGGGGATGCTGGGGGGTTCGCTTCCAAAGTAAAGGGAAGGGCCACACTGGACAAGGAAAGAATGAAAAAAGGAAGAAAACAAAGAAGGATCACAAGAACCCGGATAAACCACCGCAGGATCCAGAGAATTCCCTTTCCTATGCTGTTCCATGAAAAATGCAGGTGTTCCCATAAAATTAATTTCCACATGAGTCTTTCCCCCTTTCACAATAATAGAAAATAGAAGCAAGTTTAGGAGCCGGAAGCTGTCCGAAGCGGGAGCGGTTTTCTTCTGTAAGAGAAATAAGCGCTTCGCTGTGGTAAGCTTTATGTTCCATTCCCACAACCCATTTGTCCGGAAGAGCCATAAGTTCCTCTTTTGTTCCTTTTACAAGGCGAAAACGGCTGTACAGGCTTTCCTTATCCAGGCAGAATAACATTTTTCCCTCATGGATAAGCAGGATATAATCTGCAACCTTATCCAGATCTTCGGTGAGATGTGTGGAAAAAATCACGCTTCGCTCTCCGGATTCTACAATTTCCTGCATACAGGAGAGAAGGCTCCTTCGGAACCCCGGGTCCAGTCCGTCTGCCGGTTCGTCCATAAAGTAAAGCAAAGGATTGTGAGAAAGAGCAAAAGCAAACTGCATTTTCCTGCGGGTACCTTTGGAAAGTTCTTTTACCTTTCGTTCTGGGGGTACCTCAAAGCGGCTGCATGCCTGTAAAAATACCGAAAGTGAAAAATCGGAATAAAAGGCTCCGTAAACACGCCCATTTTTTTTAACAGTCCATTCTTCCTCAAAAAAATCCTTTTCCAATACGGCTCCGATTCGTGCCTTCGCTTCTGTATCCTGGTTTTCCATGGGATATCCAGATACGGTCACACTGCCGCTGTCCGGCTGATAAAGGTTTAAAATGGTGTGCAGCAGCGTAGTCTTTCCGGAACCATTCACCCCGATAAGCCCCATAATATATCCTGGCTTCAGCTCAAAACTGATATTTTCCAAGGAAAATCCATCTAATTTTTTACAGAGCCCCTTTACTTCCAACAGAGAATTCATACTAATCCCTCCCCAGTGTACACATATCTGTAAATACTGTGCATATACTGTATATGTTTATATATACAGTATATGCAATATATCCCCTCCTGTCAAGAATAATATTTGTGATGCCTAAGGGATTAAGAGTCCGCTTACCAAGACGAAATGATGGGGCAGCCGGCCTTCTTCCATCCACTCAAGCTTTACTCCCATAAGCTTTTCAATAGTAAGGCCTACATTTCCCCCTAAAGATTCGATAGAATACCGCATAGTTTCAGGATAACGGCAGGGGAGCCCTTCCTTTTTCGCACAGCCGTTTTTGCAGAGTGTGCAGCTTCCGGCAGATAAACTTACGCTTCCCGGATATTCCTTTTCCAGAAGAAACAGTTCCTCGCTGAGTTGTTGTTTTTCTTTGGGCAGAACTTCATTTGTGATGGCGGCGAGTTCTTCTTTAGAATATTCCCTTGCCAGAACGTCTTCATCAAAAGTGATTTTTGATGCAAGAAGATGAAGCGTGGTATATCCCTTCCAGTATTGCAGCACATCAAAATCATAGGGCGGACAGGACCAGACTTTGCCATAATTAGGGCAGGCCTGACAGGCTCCTAAAAAAGTGGGAATATCCACATATCCTTGGATATAATCCGATACGGGAATGGATGCTTCGTGACGGGTAAGTGTATACATAAAAATACCTCCTGACAGTAATGTGAAAATTTAGCTGCAGCTTTCCTTACAGATTATGGGAACGAAAGCAGGCGAAATATTTTTCGGGTTTTATAAACCTATTTTAGCATGTTTTGGTGAAAAAACGCTACTGTTATTGCCGGCGGAATTTACTTGTGTGCAGATTTCGTGTATGATAGGATAAAAGCAAAGAAAATATCTTATCCTGCCCCGCAGGCACTACACGAAGAGGAGGCCTATCATGCCCATTAAATTGATCGCCAGCGATCTGGACGGAACCCTTCTGACAGACAAAAAAGAAATAACAACGTATACAAAAGAAGCCATTCTTCATGCCATGGGGAAAGGCTGCCATTTCATACCGGCTACCGGAAGGGCGTTTACTTCCATTCCGGAGGAGGTGCTTCAATTTCCCGGGATAGAATATGTGATCACTTCCAATGGCGCTGCAGTCTATTCCATTGCCAGCCGAGAGCGGGTGTATCAGTGCCGGATGAGTCCGGAGACGATAGAAGCACTTATTAAACTGGAAAGGCCCAAAGATGCGGCCATGGAAATATTTATCGAAGGCGTTCCCTACGCCCAGCAGGAATATGTAAACGCCCCGGAGCGCTTCGGCGCTACACAGTTCGGCGCCGCATATGTAAAGAAAACGAGAAAGAGTGTCCTTGATATCTGCGCCTTTGCCTGGGAAAACAGAGAAAGAATAGACAGTATTGCCTTTGCCACTGGGGTTAGGAAAGAAAAAGAGCGGATCAAAGACATGCTGCTGGAACATATAAAGGATATTTATGTGACCTCCTCTGTTCCTCATATGTTGGAGGCAGGCCACATAAATGCAGGAAAAGGAAACACCCTTTCTGTGATCCTGAAAAAACTTGGAGTTTCCAAGGACGAGGCGATGGCATTTGGAGACGGGGATAACGACATGGAGATGCTTACATTGGTAAAATACGGCATTGCCATGGAAAACGGAACGGAAAACTGTAAAAGATCCGCTTTCTATATAACCGGGACAAACGAACAGGATGGGGTAGGAAAGGCCATTCGCAAATTTATCCCGTAAAAATACACAGAGAATAAAAAGGAGGGACGGATATATGGAATTTCAGCATGAGCTGATCATTCCCGATGAGGGGATGCCATTTAAACTGTTTCTTTTTGAAGGAGCGGAAGGAAATTATGTAAGAGAAAAGCATTGGCATACTTCCGTAGAAATCTTTGCTGTTTTGGAAGGTTCCCTGCGGTTTTATTTAAATGAAGTACAATATCCTCTGGAAGCAGGAGAACTGATCATCATTAATTCCAATGAGATCCATTCCATCCATGCCCCCGAAAAGAACCGGACAGTGGTACTGCAGATTCCTTTACGGCAGTTTGAGGATTATTATACAGCACAGCGTTTTATCCGTTTTTCTCCGGTGGGAGAGAAACAAAATACTTCTTTATGGAAGCTCCTTAAAAAAATGTATGAGACCTATCTGGCAAAAGGAAGCGGCTATGAATTTCGTGTACGGTCTTTTTTCTATGAAATCCTATACCAGCTTGTAAACACCTACAGGGTGGACGAGGCAAAAGAAAAAGAAATCCGTCACAGCAGACATCTGGACACGTTGTCAAAGATCACTACCTACATGCGGGAACACTATCAGGAAGATTTAAAACTTTCGGCAGTGGCGTCCGTATTCGGATATTCCACAGAGTATCTGTCAAGAATGTTCCATAAATATGCCAAAGTCAATTTTAAGACATATTTGCAGGATATCCGGATGGCATATGCCTACAGGGAACTTATGAATACAGACGCCACCATCAGCGAGATCGCTATAAAACATGGCTTTTGTACCAGCAGATCCTTTTCCAAGGAGTTCCAGAAACGGTATAAAACAGCACCAAGCCAGGCAAGGAAAAAGAAAATGGAAGAAGATAAAAATGTCAAGAAAGTGCTATAGATAAGACAAGAAAAACGGCGAAGGCATACCTCTTTTGTGGTATGCTTTTTCCATAAGAAAAACGGATCCGGGGCAGGGCTTTTACAAGAACGGGATGCCTTTGCTTTTCCTGGATACCTGAAGAGAAAAGGAGGAGGTATATTTTGAAAATTCAGAATGTGACAGATGCTTCATTCCGGAAATACGGAAAGGTGTTAAACGGTTACGACCTTGGCGCTCTTTTGCGGGAGATGAAGCATACACCAGTGCCGGAAGATACAGTTTATGTTCCGTCAGTGGAAGAGCTGGAGGCTCTGGATATAGCCGGAGAATTTCAGAATCGGGGATTTGGGGGACTCCCGATACAGATCGGATACTGCAATGGACATAACAAAAAACTGAATGCAGTAGAGTATCACCGCTGTTCTGAGATCAATGTGGCAGTAACAGACCTGGTACTGCTCATTGGATGCCAGCAGGATATCACAGAAGATTTTACCTATGATACCTCGAAGATCGAAGCATTCCTGGTACCAGCAGGGACAGCCATTGAGGTTTATGCAACAACCCTTCATTATGCACCCTGCCACGTGGCAGAGGGAGGATTCCAGTGTGTAGTAGTTCTTCCAAGAGGAACAAACACGGACATCACTTTCCCGTTAGCTAAGACAGGAGAGGACGCACTTATGACCGCGAAGAATAAATGGCTCATCGGCCATGAAGAAGCTGCTATTGACGGCGCTTTTAACGGTCTTAAGGGAGAAAATATCACCATTGATTAAATAAAGAAGGGATACCCTGGCACAGAAAATACCTGCTCCGGGGATAAAGAAAGGAGATAAAATCATGATCGATAATATGCCAAAAGTAAAAATAGGAATCGTAGCAGTAAGCCGTGACTGTTTCCCGGAAAGCCTTTCCGTAAACAGAAGAAAAGCACTGGTAGAAGCATATGCAAAAAAATATGACGCAAGTGAAATCTATGAATGTCCAGTATGTATCGTAGAGAGCGAAATTCATATGGTACAGGCTCTGGAAGACATCAAGAAAGCAGGATGTAACGCTCTTTGCGTATATCTTGGAAACTTCGGACCGGAAATTTCCGAAACACTTCTTGCAAAACACTTTGAAGGACCAAAGATGTTTATCGCTGCTGCTGAGGAGACAGGAGACGATTTAGTACAGGGAAGAGGCGATGCTTACTGTGGTATGCTGAACGCAAGCTATAACCTGCAGCTTCGCAATGTAAAGGCTTATATTCCTGAGTATCCGGTAGGAAACGCAGAGGAATGTGCAGATATGATCCATGAATTCGTTCCGATCGCAAAAGCGATCGAGGGACTGAATAACCTGAAGATCATAAGCTTTGGTCCTCGTCCATTAAACTTCCTTGCATGTAATGCACCGATCAAACAGCTTTACAACATCGGTGTAGAAATCGAAGAAAATTCCGAGCTGGATCTTTTTGAAGCATTTAACAAACATGCTGGTGATGAGAGAATCCCAAGCATCGTAAAAGAGATGGAAGAAGAACTGGGCGCTGGAAATAAGAAACCGGAAATCCTTACCAAGCTTGCTCAGTATGAGCTTACCTTAAAAGACTGGGTAGAGGAGCACAGAGGCTATCGTAAATATGTGACCATTGCTGGAAAATGCTGGCCTGCATTCCAGACACAGTTTGGCTTTGTACCATGTTATGTAAACAGCCGCCTTGCAGCACAGGGAATCCCGGTATCCTGTGAAGTGGATATTTACGGTGCATTAAGCGAGTTTATCGGAACTGTTGTAAGCAATGATACAGTTACACTTCTTGACATTAACAATACCGTTCCTAACGATATGTATGCAAGCGATATCCAGGGCAAATACAATTATACACAGAAAGATACCTTCATGGGCTTCCACTGTGGAAATACAGCTTCCGGCAAGCTGACTTCCTGCGAGATGAGATACCAGATGATCATGGCAAGAAATCTTCCGGAAGAAGTAACACAGGGTACACTGGAAGGAGATATCATTCCGGGAGAAATCACATTCTACCGTCTGCAGAGCACTGCGGATAACAAACTGCGTGCTTACATTGCACAGGGCGAAGTGCTTCCGGTAGCTACACGCTCCTTTGGTTCCATCGGTATTTTCGCAATTCCAGAGATGGGGCGTTTCTATCGTCACGTACTTATCGAGGGCGGATATCCTCATCACGGAGCCGTTGCTTTCGGACATTTCGGAAAAGAGCTGTTTGAGGTATTTAAATACATCGGCGTGCCTGTAGAAGAGATCGGTTATAATCAGCCGGCAGGCGTAAGATATCCTACAGAAAATCCATGGAAATAATCAGATAAAAACTGCATCCCGGGGAGCTTCCCTGGGATGCATTCTAATAAGGAGGAAAACATGTATTATATAGGTGTTGATTTAGGAACTTCCGCAGTCAAGCTTCTTTTAATGGATGGAGAAGGAAAGATCTGCAAGATCGTTTCCAAGGAATATCCCTTATACTTTCCTCATCCAGGCTGGTCAGAGCAGAACCCTACAGACTGGTTTACCCAGAGTATGGAAGGTATCAAAGAGCTGACACAGGATATTGATAAAAGCCAGGTGGCTGGAATCGGCTGCGGCGGTCAGATGCACGGACTGGTTACGTTAGATGAAAAGGACGAAGTCATCCGTCCTGCAATTTTGTGGAATGATGGCCGTACAGGAGAAGAAACAGATTATCTGAATAACGTTATCGGCAAAGACAAGCTGTCACAGTATACAGCAAATATCGCCTTTGCAGGTTTCACTGCTCCAAAGATCCTCTGGATGCAGAAAAACGAGCCGGAGAACTTTAAGAGAGTAGAAAAGATCATGCTGCCTAAGGATTATCTGGCATACCGCCTGACAGGTTCTTTCTGTACAGATGTGTCCGATGCGTCCGGTATGCTGCTTTTGGATGTAAAGAACCGCTGCTGGTCAAAAGAAATGCTTGAAATCTGCGGAATTAAAGAAGAACAGCTTCCGAAGCTTTATGAGAGCTGGCAGGTAGTAGGCACCTTAAAACCGGAGATTGCCAAAGAGCTTGGACTTTCTGAACAGGTAAAAGTAGTGGCAGGAGCAGGGGACAATGCGGCTGCTGCAGTAGGAACGGGAACTGTTGGCGACGGACAGTGCAATATTTCTCTGGGAACTTCAGGGACAATCTTTATCTCCAGCAAAAACTTCGGAGTGGATGAAAACAATGCGCTTCATTCCTTTGATCATGCAGACGGCAGCTATCATCTGATGGGATGCATGTTAAGTGCCGCTTCCTGTAATAAATGGTGGGCGGAAGAGATCCTTGGAACCAGCGATTTTGCAAAAGAACAGGAAGGCATCACCAAACTTGGAGAGAACAATGTCTTTTATCTTCCATACCTTATGGGCGAGCGTTCTCCGCACAACAATCCGGATGCAAGAGCAGTATTTTTCGGCATGAGCATGGATACTACAAGGGCAGATATGACCCAGGCCGTGCTGGAAGGAGTTGCTTTTGGACTTAGGGATTCTCTGGAAGTGGCAAGAAGCCTTGGAATTCACATTGAGAGAACAAAGATCTGCGGCGGCGGAGCAAAGAGCCCTCTCTGGAAAAAGATCATTGCAAATGTTATGAACCTGAAAGTAGATGTACTGGAAGTGGAAGAAGGACCTGCAATGGGCGGAGCTATGCTGGCGGCAGTAGGCTGTGGCGCATACCCGGATGTGGAAAGCATTACGAAGAAAATCGTGAAGATTGTGGATACAGTAGAGCCAGAACCGGAACTGGTAGCAAAATACGAAGAAAAATACCAGAAATTCCGTACACTTTATCCTACAATGAAACCGTTATTTTAAGAGCTGCCTGTAAAGGAAACTTTTAAAGATATATAAGGTTATTTAGACAAATTTATAAAAAATAATAAGGGAGAAGCCTTCAGGCGTTATTTTTCACTGACTGTTCAGTGAACGCTTCCAGGTTCTCCCTTAATTTTTGCGAAAACTCTTCCCAATCTTTATAAAAATGCTATAATAAGAGTACTGCCTGCCGTATACAGTTAAGGCAGGGCAGAGATCGTTGCGTTAGAGAAAATGTTGGTAAATTAAGAATGTTTTACGGGGTAATTTTACATTGTAAGGAGGGTTCAAATGCGTTACAGAGAATTAGGTAAAACCGGCCTTAAAGTCAGTGAGATCGGTCTGGGAGCAGAATGGCTGGAACGCCATAATGCCCAGGAAGTAAAGGCGGTCATCGACTGCTGTGAAAGCTATGGGATTAATATTTTAGACTGCTGGATGTCAGAGCCGAATGTCCGGTCAAATATTGGAAAGGCTTTGGAAGGAAAAAGAGAAAAATGGATCATCCAGGGACATTTCGGATCTACCTGGCAGGGCGGACAATATGTCCGGACGCGGGAGCTGGATAAAGTAAAAGAAGCATTTGCAGATCTGTTAGAGCGCCTTCAGACGGATTACATCGATCTTGGAATGATACATTTTGTAGATGAAGAAGCTGAGTTTTTCCGTATTATGGAAGGGGAGTTCCTGGACTATGTAAAAGAACAAAAGAAAAAGGGAGTGATCCGTCATATCGGAATGAGCACACATAACCCTAAAGTGGCGAAGCTGGCTGCTTTAAGCGGTGAGATAGAAATGCTCCTTTTCAGCATTAACCCGGCGTTTGACCTCCTTCCGGCAAGTGAAGATCTGAATACCTATTTTGCAGATACGTATGAGGAAAATCTGGGAGGCATAGATCCCGAACGGGCGGAACTTTACCGGATTTGTGAGCAGCAGGGTGTAGGAATAACGGTTATGAAAGGATATGCAGGCGGACGTCTGTTTTCTCCTCAGACTTCTCCCTTTGGAGTAGCATTGACGCCTGTTCAATGCATCCACTATGCCCTTACCAGACCAGGCGTCGCCAGTGTTCTGGCAGGTTATGACACAGTAGAGCACGTGAAAGAGGCGGTGGCTTATGAAAACGCCGGGGAAGAAGAAAAGGATTACGCCAGCGTCCTTGCGAATGCCCCTCACCATGCATATTCCGGCCAGTGTACCTACTGCGGCCACTGCGCTCCCTGTCCGGCAGGAATCGATATTGCTATGGTAAATAAGCTTTACGACCTGGCTGTGATGCAGGAAGAGGTCCCCAGTGCTGTCCGGGCGCATTACAAAGCTTTATCGGCAAATGCACAGGATTGTATCGCATGCGGAGGTTGCGAAGAACGCTGTCCATTCGGTGTTTCCGTGGTGGAAAGAATGGAGAAAGCGAAGGAAATATTCTAGTACAAAACTGGCAAGAGATCACATATTGACAAAAGGAAATTATAGTGCTATTTTTAAATGGATTTTGAGAAAGGAGAAAGATGCAATGAAAAGTAAATACTCGTTTTCTACAATTGCGATAGGAATTCTTTTTATGCTCTTTTTCCTTTTTTCGTTCGGCTCATTTTTAACGAATAGCAGCTTGGAAGGGGAGTTCCATGCTGTTTATTCAGAGGACGAAGAGGCAGTTTTAAAACCAGTGGATACCCTGGAACAAAGCCAGGCCTATGCCATGGGTGGAATGAAAATGGGAAGTACGAAACTGCCTGTTCGGCTGCGCGCATCCGGATTCATGAAAACGTTCCTTTTTTACACTATTTTTTTAAGACTCTTTGGAAAACTTTTTCTGTTTATTCCGAAAATGGAATGTTTCTATGCATACTTACAGGTATGCCTGTTTCAGCGTGCGCGGTTTCTGCGAGAATTATTCATCCTGTTAAAAGAAGATGGAAAGATACGGCCTTGTATTTCATTACATATTGCTTAATACACAGGCTTTTGCCTGTTCCAAGCAGTATTTACAGTTTGCCGTCTATACTGCGGCAAATAAAGGCAGCCGGATAAGAAAGCGCTTATTTCGGCTGAAATCTGTGAAATGCAGGAGGAAAAGTAAATAATTATGATTAAAAAAATAAAAAAGCAGCCCCCGGGACGACTGATCACAATAGGCTTCGCACTGGTTATTTTGCTCGGGACACTGCTGCTTTTGCTTCCAGTATCGGTAAGGGATGATGCTGTGGTAACGCCTATAGACGCTCTTTTTACCTCAACCAGTGCAGTGTGCGTGACAGGACTGATCGCTATTGACACGGCGGATCATTTTACTCCTTTCGGACAAGGCGTTGTAGCTGCTTTGATCCAGATTGGCGGACTGGGAGTTACGTCCGTAGGTGTGGGACTTATCATTGCCGTGGGAAAACGAGTTGGCTTTAAAAGCCGTGTCTTGGTAAGAGAGGCCCTGAACATAGACAGTTATAAGGGAATTGTGAAAATCGTGAAAGCGGTGCTGACAATGACCGTTTGTTTTGAAGGAGCAGGGGCGATTCTGAGCTTTTTGGTATTTGTGCAGGATTATCCGCCGGTGAAAGCATTAGGAATCAGTATTTTTCATTCGATTGCGGCATTTAATAACTCCGGCTTTGATGTACTGGGAAATTTACAGAATTTGATTCCGTATCAGAATAACGTATTCTTAAATCTAATAACCTGCGGCCTGATCATTTTTGGCGGCTTAGGATTTTTAGTGATCTTGGATATTTTGAAGAAACGAAGCTTTAAAAAGCTGGCTTTACACTCAAAGGTCGTGATCACTACAAGTATAGTCCTTATAGCGGCAGGAACGCTTTTGCTTAAAGGTACAGAGAATATCAGCTGGTTAGGCGCATTTTTCCACAGCGTTTCCGCCAGGACAGCAGGCTTTTCCACATATCCCATAGGAAGCTTCAGCAATGCAGGGCTGTTCGTACTTTGTGTACTGATGTTTGTGGGAGCATCGCCAGGTTCTACCGGCGGCGGTATTAAAACAAGTACGTTTTTTGTTCTTTTCCAGTCAGTAAGAAGCACCTTTACCAAGAAACAGATCGGAGCTTTTAAAAGAGGAATTTCGGCAAAGACAGTTTCCACAGCTTCCAGTATTACCATCCTTTCGCTGGCTGTTGTGTGCCTGGGAACCTTTTTCATGTGTGTACTGGAACCGGAATATAATTTCATTCAGCTCCTGTTTGAGGTAATCTCCGCCTTTGGAACGGTTGGCCTTTCCACAGGGATTACGCCGGATCTGAGTATCGGCGGAAAACTGGTCATCATCCTTATTATGTTTATCGGAAGACTGGGAGCGATGACTTTGATTTCTATGTGGATCGATCATCCGGAGCCCAATGTGCATTATACGGAAGAGACGATTACAATTGGATAATGGCAGAGATTTAAATACAGAAACAGACATTCATTTACAGGGAGAATAATTATGAAGAAAAAGAAGAGCGCACAGTCCTATGGAATAATAGGGCTTGGCCGTTTTGGAATGGCACTTGCAATTTCACTGACAGAGGCAGGAAAAGAGGTTATAGTTATTGACAGGAATGAAAGTAAACTCAGAGAAATCCGTCAGTACACAGAATATGCCTTTGTTGCACCTGATTTAAGTATGGAAACTTTAAAAGAAACAGGAATCCAGAACTGTGAAGTCGTGGTCGTGTGTATAGGAGAAAAGATAGACATTTGTATTTTAACCACCATGCGTATTGTGGAGATGGGGGTACCAAGGGTAATTGCAAAAGCAATCAGTCCCGAAGTAGGCGCTGTCCTGGAAAAACTGGGGGCAGAGGTGGTATATCCGGAACGGGATATGGCGCTGCTTTTAGGAAAGAAGCTGGTGTCAAATAACTTCCTTGATTATATATCTTTGGATAACAGCGTGGAGATCCGCCAGATAAAAGTGCCGGACGGACTCGTTGGTCTTGCGGTGGAGGATCTTGACATCCGGAAAGAATACGGACTGAATATTATTGCTATCGAAAATGAGAAATATACGAATATAGAAGTATCCCCCCAATACCGTCTGAAGCACGATGATGTGATCGTTGTTATTGGAAAAGTAAATAACATCGACCGTTTTGAAGAAAATTTATAAGATACCGGGAGAAAAAAGATGGACATATCAATTACAAGTTTTGCCCAGCAGTTGACATCGAATCCGGCGCTGCTTATTACTACACTGCTGACTTTGGGAGTTATTTTTGTAAATGGGTGGACGGATGCCCCGAATGCGATTGCTACCTGCGTGACTACCAGATGCCTAAGGGCGCGTACAGCCATTTGGATGAGTGCAGCCTTTAACTTTTTAGGCGTATTTGTGATGACACAGATTAACAGCTCCGTTGCTTCTACCATCAGCAATATGGCGGATTTCGGAGAGGATACCCAGGGAGCAATGATCGCGTTGTGCGCCGCATTGTTTTCTATTGTTGTTTATAGTGTGGGAGCATCTTTTCTGGGAATTCCCACAAGTGAGAGCCACAGTCTGATCGCTGGTATTACCGGTGCAGCCATTGCAATCCAGCAGGGAATCGACGGGATCAATATGTCAGAGTGGGTGAAGGTTTTATATGGACTTGTTTTAAGTTTAGCCCTTGGATTCCTGTCAGGATGGGTCATTTGTAAAGTGATTACGATCATTTTCCAGAATGTGGAGCGGCGAAAGGCAAATGGATTTTTCAGAATAGCGCAGATTGTTGGAGCTGCAGCTATGAGTTTTATGCATGGAGCGCAGGATGGACAGAAATTTATCGGCGTGCTGTTTTTAGGTCTGGCTTTTGCCAACGGACAGAACCAGGCGACGGGAATGGCGATTCCTATATGGCTCATGCTTTTGTGCAGTGTGGTAATGGCTTTAGGAACCAGTGTGGGCGGAGAGAAGATTATTAAATCTGTGGGAATGGATATGGTAAAGCTGGAAAAATACCAGGGCTTTTCAGCGGACCTGGCGGGAGCTTTCTGTCTGCTCTTATCCAGTCTTTTCGGAATTCCGGTTTCTACTACCCATACAAAAACAAGTGCGATCATGGGTGTTGGAGCTGTGAGACGTATTTCTGCTATTAATTTTTCGGTTGTTAAGGATATGATGCTGACCTGGATCTTTACGTTCCCAGGCTGCGGTCTGATCAGTTTTGTTATGGCAAAACTGTTTATGTTCATCTTTTAAGAGGAGGAAGAGTCAATGTCAAAGAAACAGGATGAATTTTATTTTCAGAGTTTTATCGAGTGCGCAGAAGCTGCCTGTGCTGCTGCAAGACTTTTGAAAGAAACACTGACAAATTTCGACCAGGCGACGATCAGTGCAAAAATGGAAGAGATGCATAAGGTGGAACATGCGGCGGATGAAAAAAAACATGCCGTGATAGACAAGCTGGCAAAAGCTTTTATTGTTCCCATAGAGCGGGAGGATATTGTTCTTTTAAGCGATAATATCGACGAGGTCACTGACCGATTAGAAGATGTTTTGATCCGTTTATATATGAATTATGTGGTGACTATCCGGCAGGAAGCAATCCCGCTTATGGAAGTGGTCATTAAATGCTGTGAGGAAATGAAGGAATTACTGAAGGATTTTGCTGATTTCAGACGCTCGAAAACGCTGAAGAAGCACATTATACGAATCAATGAGCTGGAAGAAGAGGCGGACCGGATTTTCATGTCCATTATGCGTGAACTTCACGAAAAGGAGCAAAATCCTCTGGCCATCATTGCATGGAGAGAAATTTATCATTATATGGAGAAATGTGCGGATGCCTGTGAGCATGTAGCAGATACTGTAGAAAGCGTGGTTATGAAAAATTCATAAGCAGCAGGCAGAGAAAAAACGTACATAACAGAGAATAAGGTAAAGGAAAGTAAAATTCATAGCTGGACTTTTCCGGTTCTTTAAGTTAAAGGGGGCTGTACATCTGTACAGCCCCCTTTTCGGGTTATCTATAAGAGTGTCTATGAGTGACCTTGATTAGAACAGACCAGTGATCTTTCCGGTTTCGTCCACATCGATCTTTTCTGCAGCCGGAACTTTCGGAAGACCTGGCATGGTCATGATCT
>CALIZJ010000322.1 GCA_938028845.1 uncultured Blautia sp. | reverse complement strand
TGCATGTTCAGCAACAAAATACAGATCTTTAAGACGCTCAGTTTTCATTTTAAGAAAGCTGGGCGCTTTATTTTTCTTACTGGAAAACCCAGCTGGGAAAGAACAGCACTCTCCCGCCCGCTCTCTTCCACCGGGGGGCTCCTCCCCCTCAAAATACCGGAGAATCCATAAAAATAATAGGAAGGATGTGATGCCTATGGTGATAGGGATTGACCACGGCTATTATGCCATCAAAACCCCGCATATCTGTTTCCCTACAGGGCTGTCTGTGTATGATTATGAACCATATACCATACAGAATGTGCTGCAGTATGCGGGGCATTTTTATGTCTGCGGAACAGGCAGGCAAATTTTGATGAAAGATAAGACAGCAAATGATAATTATTATCTGCTGACAATGGCTGCACTGGCGCAGGAACTCCGCTTCCGCCAGGCCGACCATAAAGCAAAGGTTACCCTTGCGGCAGGCTTGCCGTTGGCAGGTTTTGGAAGGGAAAAAGCTTCTTTCCGCTCCTATCTGTTCCGGAAAGAACAGCCTTTGCGCTTTTGCTATGAAGGGGAACCTTTTGAAATTACAATCGAGGATGTAAAACTGTTCCCACAAGGGTACTCAGCCCTTGCGCTCCATCCGGAAACTGTCCGGGATGAACCATCCGTGCTTCTTGTGGATGTTGGCGGATGGACAGTAGACTTGATGCGCCTGGACAATGCTGTTCCCAATGCTTCAACCTGCCGCAGCCTTGAGCTTGGGGTGATCCGCTGTATTGATGAAACAATGGAACAGGTGCGCCGGGGGACAGGCCTGTCTGTGACGGATGTCCAGATTGAGCGGGTACTAAACGGGAATCCCTGCAGCCTGGATCCCAGGGCGAAGGAAATTATCGTAAAGAATGGGAGAGCTTATACAGAGCGGATCCTCTCTTCTATCATGGAGGCAGGGTTTGACCTGCGGGCGATCCCAGCCGTCTTCATGGGTGGGGGTTCTGCCATTTTAAAACGCCATGTGGCCCCGCAGGACGGGCTTTTCCGGGCGATTTACCTGACAGACGTCCATGCCAACGCTGCCGGATTTGAACGGATTGTGGGGCAAATGTCAAAGCGTTGAAGCGACCCGTTTTTTCCTTCCGGCCCAAATTGGAAAATCCCAGCCACAGGAGGGCGTGGGAAATCCTGCAGGCTGTTCCGGAAGGGCAAAAAAACACCTATCTCGTCCAGGCTATCCTGCAGGCAGAGGAAAAGAATGTTCTGGAAAAGATGATCCGGCAGGTGATCCATGAAGAATTAAAAGATCTTTCAATACCAGCACAGGAAAACGAAAAGCCAAGGCCTGAAGAAATACCAGCGCCAATGTTAGACTTCCTTACCTCGCTGGGAGACACATAAGCTTTAGTGGCTTTGCTAAATGCCATCAGGAAATCTTTGTCAGATCCTGTGAATGGATATTTCTCAAATTTTGAAGTATGGTTGTGTCAACCAAAAGAAAGGAGCCAAAGAATATGGGTGAAAAAATCAACATCGAATTGGAAGAAAACAAATTAGAAAAATTAGAAGCCATCGCAAGGCTGACATCGGAGAAATCCGGGCGGGAGGTAAGCGTGGAAGAACTGATCGGGAATGCCATTGACTGGCACTTAGCCCGGTTATCAAAAGAGTTAAAGATTACTTTCTAGGAGCAGAAGTAAGGTTGGCTGGCAAAAGGGTGCCAGCCGCTTTTTTTCTGCAAAATAACCGTAGTAGAATTTAATTTCCCAAAGGGATAGGGCTGGAAAGGAGGTGGTGCCACTTGCAGGTTTAAGGCATATATACATTGTTGGTTGTGCCATGATCTGGACGACAATGTTTGTTGGGTATTGTGAATAGCTTTCTTTGCATAGTTGGAGTATTGTTGTGCTAACAAAAAGAAAGGAGCCAGCACAATGGAAATGAAGAATATCTGCGGGAAGATCCCAATGGATCTCCACGCAAAAGTCCGGCAGGAAATTGAACAGCGGGAAATCAGTACGCAGGAATTTCTCCAACAGGTAATCGAAGAACATTTTATGGAAAAAGGAGTGGACGCAATGGCAGCAAGGACAATCGCAGTACAGGTAACTGAGGATTTATACGCAAGGCTGAAAGCCGCAGTCGCATGGAAAGGCTGCAAGCAGAAAGACTTCCTGATCAGTATCATCACAAAAGCAATCGAGGAAGTAGAGGCTGAGCATGCAAGGACACTTGCGGGGGACGAGCCGCAGGGAACAGAGCCGGAGGATGAGGATGCTGGCAGACAGCTGGAAGAAAATATCCAGGCAGAAGAATCCCAGGAGGACGGTGAAGGCGGACCAGACGGACAGGAAGAACCGACAGAGCCGGATGGCGAGGAACCGATAGGGCCGGATGAGGAAGAACCCGAAGAACCAGAACCTATAGAGGCATAACCAATCGATCAGAATGACAGAAAGCTTAAGCGGTGTGGCAAAAAGGCCATGCCGTTTTTTTCAGAAAGGAGGATGAGAACCGGAACCATACGTTTTTTTGACTTGTTCAGCGGAATCGGTGGTTTCCGTGAGGGGCTGCGCAGGGCCGGCGGCTTTGAATGTGTCGGCCATTGTGAGATGGACCCTTATGCAGAGCAAAACTACCGGAAGCTGTTTGCAACGGAAGGGGAGTGGTATTGTGACAACGCAACAGATATCCAGACAGCAGCCATGCCGGACTTTGATCTTCTATGTGCAGGATTTCCTTGCCAGGCTTTCTCCATCGCAGGAAAACGGCAAGGGTTTAGCGATGCCAGGGGAACCCTGTTCTTTGAAGTTGCCAGACTGGTTGCAGACAAACGACCTGCGTATTTTCTCCTTGAAAATGTTCCCGGACTGCTATCGCATGACAAAGGGAGGACGTTTCATACCATCCTCAGTACGTTTTCTGACCTGGGGTACCATGTGGAATGGAAGGTGCTTAACAGCAAGGACTTTGGAGTCCCGCAATCAAGAAAGCGGGTGTATCTTATCGGATATCTTGATGGAAGATGTGCCGGAAAAATACTACCTGTCCAAGCACCAAACGGAGCAGATCTTATACAAATCTTTGGCGGCAGCCAGGGAGAAAGAGTCTACGATCCCGCTGGTGTAAGCTGCACACTGACCGCCCAGGCTGGCGGCATGGGTGGCAAGACAGGGTTATACCAGGTAGGTGTGCCGATTAAGGAGAACACAAAGAAGGGATATAAGATGGCTTATCCAGGTGACAGCATCGACCTTGGATATGCAACCTTAAATACCAGGCGAGGGCGTGTCGGGCATAAGATTGCCCATACGCTGACCACAGAGAGCCAGCAGGGAACCCTGCACTTTGTAGATATCTCCATACCGCCTATGGTGACGGAAATTGCCCGATGCCTGAATACCCGGCAGGATTCCAGCATCCATAACCACCGGGGAGAATGTTCTGGCGTTCTTGTAGAGGAAGGCCCTAGGGCAATCCTGACACCGGAAAAGGAAAATGTCCGGCAGAATGGGCGGAGGATGAAAGAACCAGAAGAACCCATGTTTACGCTGACAGCCACAGACCGTCATGGAGTTGTCTATCGTGGAAGAATCCGCAGGCTTACGCCCAGGGAATGCTTCCGGCTACAGGGCTATGAGGATAACCAGATCGACTGCATGATGGAAGGGATGTCGGACCGCCAGCTTTATAAACAGGCAGGGAATGGTGTGACTGTGACCGTTATTGAAGTCATAGGGAAAAATTTGAAAGCAGTGGACGAGGAACTGAAGCGGGAGGACGCTTCCCATGCCCATTGATTTAAAGGAACAGTATTTTGGCACAGAAATAGAAATGACCGGAATCCGCAGGGAACGTGCGGCAAGGGTGGTAGCAGAACTGTTCGGGACATCTGTTTACCGTAAACGTGCCTATGATTCCTGGTGTGTAAAAGACCAGGAAGGAAAGGAATGGAAGTTTTCCAGTGATTCCAGCATTGATCCACAGAGAAAACGGCATGGGCGTATTGAAGCTGCTGACACGGAATACCAGACAGAAATGGTCAGCCCGAAACTGGAGTATGGGGAAATGGCAAAACTGCAGGAAGTTGTGAGGTGTCTGCGCCATCATGGCGCATTTGTCAATTCCTCCTGTGGGCAGCATGTCCATGTGGATGCATCCAACCATACACCACGGAGCCTGAAAAATGCCATGACGATCATGTATTCCAAAGAGGATATTTTGTTCAAAGCATTGAAAGTCCAACCATCCAGGATGGATAGTTACTGCCGGAAAGTACGCCCTGCTGTACTGGAAAAAGTACGGAAGATGCCGAACAGCACGATCTCCATGGAAAAATTAAAAGATGCCTGGTATGAAGGAGGTGATGGAAGTTTAGAGCATTATAACTGGACCCGTTACTATGCTTTAAATCTCCATGCTGTGTTCTCCAAAGGGACTTTGGAATGGCGGTGTTTTGAAAGCACGCTCCATGCGGGAAAAGTCAGGGCAAA
>CALIZJ010000321.1 GCA_938028845.1 uncultured Blautia sp. | reverse complement strand
GCATAATTTTCATTGGTCTCCTTCCATCCTTCAAACACGCTTTCACCGGACGGATACCCTGCCGCTATATTTTCCGCCAGGGCATAATAGCTGCCCTCAAATGCGGTAAAACACAGTGTTCCATTCGGCCTGTTGTGGCCATAATAAAGGGCGATCTCCGCTGCTCTTAGCATTGCTGTTTTTTCCAGTTCATAGTCGTAGGTGAGGGGCTTCAGATTTTTATAGACTGTTTTTGTCTGGTTATCTGGATTCCACACCCAGGCTTCCTTTCCTGCCCGGAAAGCATTGACCAGCTTCAGCATGTCACGGGCTTCGCTCTGCCCATAGCGCACGCTTATTTTCACATCTGTGGTACTGTCCGCCCAGATTACTCCCGCCCCTGCTGCCAATACCAGCATAGCGGCAAAAAATGTCAGGCACAATTTTGTCATAAACCTCTTCATTTTCATTCCTCCTGATGTTTTCATACTTTCATTTTAACGGCACCTCTCTGTCTGCGTCAATCATTTTCTAAGAATACTCAATTCCATTCCAAAAATAACTGTTTCTCTTATTCTCTGATTGCTATTTTCTGTCAACACAGGTATAATAGAGAAGTACACATGAATATTTTTTCTGAAACGGAGGTAATCCTATGGCAGTATTAGATGGATGCGAAAGCAAATTCAGAACACCGGAACCAGAGGACATGGTTTGTCCGAAATGCGGCAGGACCGTAGAAGTTTTTACATTGAGAGGAAGGATCACAGAGGATACTCCCTGCGAATGCGGATACGTTTTTGAACATCAGCAGCTTGACTCTCCTAAGGTGGAGAAAAAGCCGGAATAAGCCAAATAGACGCTTCACTGATCCGGTAAAAAAACAGATAGGAAACAATTCCCCCTGCAGTAAAACAGGCGGTTTCTTGTTTCCTATCTGTTTTTTCTCATCCAGCTTTTTTCTGTTTTTATAAAACCCTGTTATCTGTCTTCAGCTCTCATAACTTTCCACCTTCGTATAGGTTCCGCTGATACTTTCTATTCCGCTTACCGTCACAGTTCCCGAAGAGACTGTCATATAAGCTCCGGAAAGATTGGTTCCCGTAAAGCGGTATCCATTTCCCGAGTCTTTCTGAAGATATCCACGCAGATACGCCATGCTTCCGTCTGTATAGTATACGGATACCTCCACTGTACCGCACTCCTGTCCGGAATAGGCATTTTCACAGGACACATCTGTATATAGACTTACACTCAGCTCCACTGTCCGTTCTCTGTCCACATAGGAATAGGCCCCTGCAAAATCCGTATAAATTGTTTCCGTGGCATCCGTCTCATCCATGGTTTCCAGCAGCTTGGCGATATTGCGGTTTTCATAATCATTAAACACTTTTTCATCGAAATCCTCAGCTTCCACTGTTCCCTTATACCAGGATTTCTCATTAAAATAATCCTGAATCTCTGTTATGACGAATTTCCGTCCTCTTCTGGCATAAATTTCATTAATAGCCATCTGCTTCTGCGGTTCGGTCAATCCGTACATTGTCTCATAGGAAATCTCTTTTCTGTCAGAATCCGGAAGGATATAATAGTCCGCAGACCGGTCCAGTCCGGACACAAGAACCTTCCCGTCAGTAATCGCTGCTTTCGCTTCCGTTGTCCAGGTTCCAAATGTTAAGATTCCTCCCAGTACTGCAATGACAAATACTTTCGTGGCAAAAAACTTTTTCTTGTTTTTCATAGAGCGCCCTCCTCTCTATTTTTTCAGAAAATGCATGTATAGCTTAATAAATCTTTTTCTTTTTTAACAGTATAGCATTATCGTCAGAAAATCTGTAATCTCCGATATACATAGCATCCGAGCGAAGACCTGCCATTTATTCAGCCGGATCCTTCCTCTTTGCTGCCGGACTTAACCTGGCGAGCAGCGGTGCAATTTTGCATTAAAGGTTCACCCTTTGAATCCAAATAATCTTTTAAGTCATACTGACCCGGGACCAAGCAGCAAGTCCGTGTTTCGGATTTGACAGGCAATTTATCCGCAGCTTCGATTATCCCAAGATGTATAAACACAGGATAAAGGTAACTGGCGCCGAAGCATCCCAGCTTCTTAGGGCCGGAAACAGGAACTCCGTTTTTCTTAAGTTCCAGAGCTTTCTGGAATGCTACATTTACCGTAGACCGGGTGATAGATTTTCCCTTTCTGCTGATAAACATTTCATTTCCCCTGATCCGGTAGACAAAATCCAGCTTCTGCGCAGTATAAAAAACAAAATTTTGGAATAAAAGAAGAGTTTCCCACAAAAGATCCATCACTTCTGACAGACTGGAAAAAAACTCCTCCTTTCTTTTACTCTGCAATTGTTCTATCTGTACGGTTAATCTTAAAATTCCCTGTTTTTGCAGATCATTCATAAAAAGCTCCGGAGAATCAAACTGCTGCTCCATACTTTCCTTTTCTTTCCCCAATTTCTTTTCATCTTTTGTTTTCGACATGCCATGTCCCCCATTTTCCTTCTTCTGCAGACCGCGCCCTGCTTTGCCTTACAGTATGTTTCTTATTATTCACATAAAAGCTTTCCTTCGTAAAGCCTAATTTCTTATGGAATCCCATTGGCCTTTATTCACACAGCGAGTACATGGTTCTGATATAGCAAATAACGTATCCCTTATTCAACAATTCCCCACAAATACATGCTTCAGATACTTTTTTGCAGTCCCGGCAAGGCTGTACACCGTTTCCACCAGCGTTGCCTTTGTCTGCTGCATATGATAACGCGGAAAGAAACGGGTGACATGAAGGGGAATGGAGGGGTTTATAGCTGCAATCCATTGCGCCTCTTCTTCCATCTCCTCTTGGCTGTCATTTTCTCCCGGAATAATGAGAGTGGTAAGCTCAATATGACAATGGCCTGCTGCATGCCGGATAAAATCCTGTACAGTTTTTAAATCCCCTCCCAGCTTTTTATAATACTCAGCCCGAAACCCTTTAAGGTCAATATTCATAGCGTCTATATAAGGCAAAAGCTCTTCAAGTACCCAAAGAGCAGCGGATCCATTGGTAACCAGCACAGTTTTCATCCCTGTTTTTTTAACCAGCTTCGCTGTATCTCTCACATATTCATAGCCCACCAGCGGTTCGTTGTAAGTAAAAGCAATGCCTATATTTCCCCGGTTTTGGTACTGTCCCGCCAGTTCTGTCAATTCTTTTGGGGAAACATAGCGAAGGTCTTCTTTCTCGTACCGTACCATGGATATTTCATGATTCTGACAGAAAGGGCAGCGAAGATTACAGCCAAAGCTTCCCGCCGAAAGTATCAGGCTCCCCGGAGCAAATATTTTTAACGGCTTCTTTTCAATGGGATCCAGGGCAAGAGAAGTCAGAAGCCCATAATTTTTACTTACCACTTTCCCTCCTTCATTGCATCTTGCCCGGCAGATCCCGTATTGTCCAGGAGCAAGAAGGCATTTATGCATACATACTTCACACAAGGCTTTCATTCTTCCGCACCCGCCTTTCTAAAAATGCCGGATTACTTCGAAGCGTTCTAATTCCGCCTTTTCCCCTTCCCTGATTCCTGCCTTTCTTTTGGCAATGGAAATCTGTTCCTCCACCGTATCTACCCCTTCCAGATTTGGCAAAAGAAGGCCGCGGCGGCTTCCTTTCGTGACAACGACTCCATAGCGTTTTACATCCAGCTCCTTTGGAGAAGTAATTTTTTCTGTTTCTCCCAATACGTCCACTGTAATCGTCAGCTTTGAAAGCTCTTCCTGTCTTACAGGCGAAAAACGGGGATCCCGGGAACAGGCGCTGATTGCATTGTCAATGATCTCTTCCGCCAGTGAAGTGCGTACCGGATGGATGGTGCCGATACACCCCCGAAGCCTTCCTTCTTCCTTTAACGAAACAAAAGCGCCGGCCCTCTTTTCATATAATTCATCAGGAAGTCCTAAAGGGACGGAAAGCTTTTCTCCTGACTTTACATAAAGTTCAATGGTTTTTCGTGCCAGGGATACAAAAGCATCCTCCTGTTTTCTCTGTTTTTCCAGGCGTTTTCTTTCCTTTTCTTCATACTGCTCTAAAAAATTTCTTTCCTCATCCTGTCCTTTTAACAGGTACCTGCAGATTCCATAGCCCACTCCGAAGGGGCCTTCATAGGACAGTTGTTCCGCCTCCACTGCCATTTTATCCAATGCTCCCGCCATTATGGCGAAGGACCGATGGCCGCATTCTCCAGCCCTTTCACAGAAATCCTCAGAGAACTGAAAAAGTCCCCCGAAATCTCCTTTTCCCATTACCTCCATGATCCTGGCATCATATTCGGGCCCCTCCCTGCGGTATCCGTATGGCCCGTCCTCCTTCAGATAATGGGACAGATCGCCGCTTCCTATAAAAACGGCTCTCCGATTCAATTCCCTGCTTACATCCTGGATACACTTTCCCAGGACATAATGTGCGGTAAGAGGAAGACCGGACAAGCCGATCCGCACCAGCTTATAATCTTTCCAATACTGATCGATAAAATATAAGGGAACCATGGTGCCATGATCCAGCTTTTTCTCCCTCTCTCCTAAAGTGCCTGCAGGAATTTCTCTTTCCTCGGAAAGGCTGGCAAGCGCTTCTATAAATTCGCTGTCATACTTGACTTTTATTTCCACCTTTCCGGCTCGGAACTGACGGAAATCCCCCTTTGCCTCTTTCCCCGGAGAAATGTGGAAGTAATCCGCATACATGACCTGATGGGGAGAGCTTAGGATGATGGTATCCGGTTTCAGCCGCCCCACTTCCTCAGCTGCTCTATGATACGCCTTTATAGTAACGCTTATTTTTTCTTCCTCTCCCTTTCCGATCTCCGGCACGATAAGCGGGGGATGAGGCACCATAAATCCAGCAAGTATTCCCATAAAAAACACCTTCCCTTCTTTTTTAGACTGCTCGTTTCCTATCCTAATTATAACAACTGTATCTATATAAATCCATCTGCTTTTCCCTGCACTGCCCCACGCTATTTTCTAAAAGAGAAAAATTCTCTTTATCTCTGGTTGACATTACAAATTGTCCGCCATAATATGAATTACGGACGAACCAGGAGGCTGCAGCCCTGCCATTCCAGGTATGCAGCCTCCTAAAACTGTTCCACTTTATTATTGTACCGCTTCCAGATCCTTCTCTGTAATGGATTTTCCGTTAATCACCTTTGTGCTGTCTCCGCTTTCCAGGGAAATCACCCCTTCATTGATCAGGTTGACAGCTTCTTCATGTTTTTCCTCATCCCAAGAATATCCGGTAAGTTTCCAATTTCCCGTTACCTCTGGTACCTCCAGTGTTCCTCCTTTGACATTGACAATATAGTCACCGATCATCTCTCTTACGCCGCCAAGTTCTCCCCGGACATCGATCTCAAGGAGCTTCGGAAGTTCTTCTCCTTCTTCATAGACCGCTCCCGGAGCTAAAAGCTGCGTGGTGGCACGATAATTGTTGACTGCGATGGTAAGAACATCATCATCCTTGATCTCTGTACCATCCATACGTTTCAGATTCTCAATTCTGCTTCCCGGCTCTTTAGAAATATTAATGTCATAGGTTACACCGCTGAACATATCATAAAGATACCCTGGCATTTCCGGATTAAAAGAGATCGTTAAATCCCCTTCCTGGAAGGTATTGTAATAGGAAGCACTCCATTCCATATACTTTTTCAGCTGTGCGCCTGTCATCTCCAGCTTATATAAAGTATTTCCGAATTTGTAGATCAGTGACATATCGCATTTGCGGATATCCCCTTCCTCCATATTCGCATTATCTGCAAAAAGCGCTGCGGCTGATACATCCGCTCCTGAATAATACAGCTGTACTTCATTGATAAGATCCATCAAGGGAGTTTCCTGGATACGTGCCTGAGGGATACCTTCAATTTCATTTTCCGGGACAAGATCTCCTCCCACTAATTTTCCTACCACCTGGTTCGCATCTTCTTTTGCTTTCTCGTCAGCCCAAGAAAGCTCTTCCATAAAGGCTTCATCCGGAGCGTAATCTGCCATCTTAAGGCTTTTAGAGGTTCTCTCTGCAATCTCGTATTGTCCGTCTTCCCCCTTTTCCAAGGTAAAATTCACCTGTGCCATGGTCTGCGCCGCATCTTGATTTTCGACAATCAGCACATCGTTGACTGTGGTGCCTTCCACCAATTTGTGTTCATGGGCTGCAATGATCAGGTCAATTTCCGGACAAGCCTCCGCCAGATCATTGACTCCGGAATTTGCTACGTCATACTCATTATTTTCCCCCATATGTTCCGCTGCAATGATCAGATCCACATCATCTCCGATTTCATCAATGATCTTTCTCGTCTCTTCTACTGGGTCGGATGCCACATATTCTCCGTCTTCACCAGACCAACGGCTAATGTTCGGGGTTACCATTCCAATTACCGCAATCTTGACTCCGCCGCGCTCCAGAATCGTGTAGCCATCTGCCAAAGGCTCACCCTCTGCATCCCGGACATTTCCTACCAGTGTGGTTGCTTCTTGCTGTGCAATCAACCTCTTTAGGATATCCAGCCCCTGGTCATATTCATGATTTCCAGTCACCCACACATCGTAATCCATCAGATTCATCCCTTGGATCATTGGATGGAGTTCATCTTCCAGAAAAAGCTCTGCCGAATTTCCCTGTACGCTGTCTCCCACATCAATCAATACCGTATTGTCGTTACGCAGCTCTTTTACCGCCGTCTGGATCTGTGCCATACTTCCTGCTGTGCTTTCTTCATTGATCGCATAATCATATGGATCAAATTTTCCATGGAGATCACTGGTGGCTAAAATCTGAATATCCACTCTATCTTTTGTCTCTGCCGCAGATACGGTTTCCATTCCAAAACAGGTTCCTCCAAGGATCACCGCACCCATAATCGCTCCTATCGCACAAGTATACTTTTTGTTCACGTTTCTAATTTCTCCTTTCCTGTTTGTCCGCCCCATATTATCAGATCTTGTTTAAAACAAACACCTTACTTAGGTTAAATGTTTTTTAATAGCGGGTTAAAAGCGGAAATAAAAATTTATCCCGCGAAAAGATAAGTCTATAAACGCTTACTTTTCACGGGATAACCTTATTCTCAGGATAGCTCTTACAAACTAACAGGTTCATAAAATTGTCAATTCCCATGCTGCCCATCCTGCAAAATTATCTTTAGAACAACAGCTGTATGTTAGTTTCAGCACCCAAAATATTCTTCAATTTCCTTCATCCGCTGACTCTGCGCCACTCCGAACGGACATCGGTCGTCACAATGGCCGCACTGCACACAGGCGGAAGCTTTTACGTCCAGCTTTTTATAATGATCCGCCGCCAGCTGATCCCCTACTTTCGCCAAGTCATAATATTTATTTACCAGCCCTACCTGTATCCCCATAGGACACGGCTGGCAATGGTTGCAGTATACACAGTTTCCTGCAATCTTCTCTGCCGTAAAGGTGGCAATGACCGAATAATCCTTTTCTTCTCGGGGCGCCTGTGAAAAGCCTAAAAGAGCTTCCAGATCCTCCATATTCCTTACACCCGGCACTGTCGTCAGCACGCCTGGACGGTCAAGCACATACTGCAGACACTGATACCGGGTAAGGGCAGTTTTAAAGGGAGAGGTCTTTGCGTCTAAAAGCTGGCCTCCGTGGAAAGGTTTCATGACAGAAATCCCCACGCCTTCCTTCTCACATCTGCGGAAAAGAGCTGCCCGCTCGGATACAGAGCCGATCCCATATTCGTCTCCTTGTTCGTAATCATAAGCTGCATTGATGCTGAACATCATCATGTCAATCAAACCTGTATCCAGGATATGCTGCGCCACTGAGGGCGTATGGGAGGAAAATCCAATGTGCCTTACCACACCCTGGCTTTTCAGCTCCTGAATGTAATCCAGCACACCTCCTGAAACGAGAGCTTGGTAATCACTGATCTCATCCACACAGTGCAGAAAACCCATATCTGCATAATCCATGCCCAGGGCACGAAATTCCCAGTCCGTCATCCTTTTGATCTCTTCCAGATTTCTTGTCCATGCGTATTCGCCTTTTTCATTAAAAGCAGCCCCAAAATGCATCTGACAGACAATTTTATCTCTCTGTCCTTTTATAGCCTTCCCAAAGGGCTCAAAAATCTGATTTCCGGAAGCGCACAGATCAAAATAATTGATCCCATTGTCGATCGCCTTCTCAATCACGCTTTCGATTTCTTTCGGAGAGGCTTTATGGAGGCCTCCGCCCATACCAATTCCCAGTACGCTGATCTGCTCATCCCCGTGGGGCAGTTTCCTGTATTCCATTTTTTCTCCTTTCTGACGCACTTTACTCACGAAGTACGTTGGCTGCGTCAATAATGGCAAATGTGAAAGTTTACTTTCACACTTCGCCTTTCTTTTTTGCAGTATCTACTTTATATGTCTATAATGGGCCCAGTCCAAGTTAAATTTCAGATATCAGGGACTATAGGCCTTTACCGCTCTTTCTTTTGACTTAAGAGAGTGTTTCCATATTATGTTTTATACTGCCTTAGCTGTTAATAGGATATTTTTTACGAAAGCAATTATAAATCCTTGAGTGGACTCCAGGTCAATAGGAATTTTTTTGCTTCCCGCGCAGATCATATTCAAATAGTAGTTTCTGCCAAATTGCAGAACATTCCTTTTCACGCAATACTAATGAATATTTATACACGCATTTTAAAGAACAAAAAGGTGAAAAAGCCCTTGATCTAGACGAAATTGTAGAACAAGAGCCGCCAAAAAGGAGAACAAGCGAAAAAAATCCGCAAAGGTGCCCTTTACGAACACATTTCCCAAAAGTTATGTAAACCTTTGTCATAGAAGAAAAATCCAGGAAACCCGCATGTTTCCTGGATTTTTTGCTCTCAGTCGAAGCGACAAGATTCGAACTTGCGACCTCTGCGTCCCGAACGCAGCGCTCTACCAAACTGAGCCACGCTTCGTCAACTGCAAGAGCTATTATATTAATTTTTTAGGGATTTGTCAATATCAAAATTTCAATTTTTCTAAAATATTTCGATTTTCCTGCAAAAATCCTGCTGCTTATAGGGAGATAAAGCCTTTTCCCCTCAGACAGGCTTCCACTTCCATGATGTCGTCCACATGAATCACCATAATGGGACGGCCCGTTTCCCTGTTAAAAGAAAGATACAGATAATCAATATTGATATTGCTTTCCAGAAAACTAAGGAGCAAATTGTTCAGGTTTCCCACCTCATCCTTCACCTCAATGCCCAGCACATTCGTCAGCTTACAGATAAAGTTTTCCTCAGTAAGCGCCTCCACGGCTTTGTCCGCATCGGACACCACCATACGGATGATCCCGTATTCCGCACTGTCATTTGTGACGGAGCCAAGTATATTGATATCCTCCCTCTGAAGGATACCCGTGATCTTCTGCATAACACCTTTCTGATTTTCCGCGAAAATAGATATTTGTTTCAGCATATTTTTCCCTCGCTTTATCAATGAATCACGTGTTTTTTATTATACGCTTACTTTCACCCAGCCACAACCCAAAATATGATATGATTTTCAGGATAACTTATTTCCTTCCCGGACACTTTCCCCCTCTACCAGACGGCAGTCCGTCATGATCCTGGACTTAGTCGTAGACTGTTTTTCGATTTCCCTTGCCAGCATCATCATAGCCAGCCGGGCCCGTTCTGTATGAGGAATCCGAACCGCAGTCAGCTTACAGTCTCCTGTCATATATGCCGGTATCTCATCCACACCGATCAAGCTTACTTTGTCCGGCACAGCAATCTTTTCTTTACAGGCCAGAATCTTTTTTCTTGTCTGCTCATTTACTCCCGGCCTTCCATTTAATGACAGTGATACGGCGGCTTTGGATATACCCAGTGTCTTCGCTATCTGTACCGCTTTAACCTTCATGATGCCCCTCCTTTCTTTTAAACATTTTAAAATATTTGGTATATATTGTCAAACCATTCTCGATTTGCTCCAATTTTCTTTCGTACGACCATATTTTGTTCAATTGTTGTATTTTCAGCTTTATATACTGGTGATTTTACCTTTTTTGTATAATAATTATATTTTTCGGTCCCTTTTTTAACTTTCATAATTTCAATTGTACATATTTATATTACATTTCCTTAAAGCTTGACCAGAACCCCTGCCTAAGCCATTCCATATCTGAGAATATTTTCATTTTTATTTTAGAAATATTTTCTTGACTTTTTTACAAATAATTTTTAAGCTTACTTTACCGAAATCAATATAGGCTTTCTTTCATCTAAGGCTATTCTGCCTATCTATTTTCCCCGTCCTTAATTTTTCAATTTTGATTGTCCGTTTCAGCCTGAAATAGCTCAAAACAGTTTTTACCCTGCAAAGCTCCAGATCCCCCCCTCTTCTTTCTGCCTTGTGTCCAAAGATTTATTCATAAACAGCAGCTCTGTATAAAAAACGTTCATTTCTCTTTTTACGTACCTGCCGCGTCATCCAGATAGGTTTGGAGTCTATTTCCAAACTCCCTCTTTAAAAACCCCGCTTTTACATTTATAATAAAGGAGAAGATACATGGGAAAAAAGAAAAAATCCAACGGGCCTAAGCCCCATGTGAAAAAGAAGCGGCTCGCTTCCCTTACTCCAGATAAAGGCACGCATGTGCAAAGAACACATAAAGATACCTTATTCCGCTTTATCTTTCGGGATAAGAAAAATCTGTTACAACTGTATAACGCTCTCAACGGATCCGATCATCAGGACGAAAACAGTCTGCTCCTTACCACACTGGAGAATGTCATCTATCTAGGGTATAAAAATGATGTATCCTTTCTCCTGGACTGTACGCTCTTCCTGGCCGAGCATCAAACTACCGTGAATCCTAATATGCCTCTTCGGGGCGTACTATACTTTGCAAGACTGTACCAGGATTTTATCACCCAAAGGGAATGGGATCTATACAGCTCCTCGCTTATCCCTTTACCCTGTCCCCAGTACGTGGTCTTTTATAATGGCACGGCCAGTCAGCCTGAACGGCAGGTCCTTTCCCTTTCCGATGCGTTCCGGAAAATGTCTCCTGACGGCGAGATTCCCTTTCCTCCCGCATTGGAGTGTAAAGCCTTGGTATTAAACATCAATTATGGCCAAAACCGGGCGTTGCTGGAAAAATGCCGCCCCTTATGGGAATATTCCTATTTCATCCACAACATCCGGGAAAAACTGAAAGCAGGATACGCACCTGAAAAAGCAGTGGATCTGGCTGTTACTCATTGTTTGCAGGAAGGGATACTGAAAGATCTGTTGAAGAAGCACCGCAAGGAGGTAGTGGGAATGTTTTTAGAAGAATATGATAAGGAACTGCATGAAAAAACTCTTCGTCAAGAAGGCTGGGCTGAAGGACTTAGTACGGGCCGCAAAGAATGGAGAGAACTGACTCGGCTCCTATTAGAAGATGGCCGTTTGGATGACTTGCGGCGTTCTACTAAGGATACAAAATTTGAGCAGCAATTGATGAAAGAATACAATATAGAGTAACTGCGCAGAAATCGGACTATAACTATCAAATAAAACGGAGGCGTTTCCCCATGAAAGAAGAAACAAAAGAAAAACTTCAAACTCTAATCAGCCAGGCCATAGACGAAAACATCACAGCAGGAATGAACATGCTGGTGCGAAAAGACAATGAAGAAATATTCTACACAGAGCATGGATTCCGAAACCTGGAGAAAGGGAAAAAAATACAGAGAAATACCATTTTCCGTCTGTATTCCATGTCAAAACCCATTACTGCGGCGGCGGCAATGATCCTGATGGAGCAGGGTAAGCTGGATCTCGCCCAGCCTGTGGCAGAAATTCTCCCAGGCTATGAGCACCTTATGGTAGAAGAAAAAGGCGAGCTCCGTCCTGCAAAAAAAATGCTCACCCCGCATTATCTGCTTAATATGGCCTCCGGGATTACCTACGGCGAAGAAGACACAAAAGCCGGAAGGATGATCCAGCAGTATCTGCAAAGCTGTATCGAAAGGCTTCACACAGACCAGGCTGTGACAACAGAGGAATTTGCCTGCCATCTGGGCTCTATCCCTCTTTCCTTTGAACCGGACAGCGCCTGGGCCTATGGACTTTCGGCAGATATCCTGGGCGCAGTGATCGAAAAAGTTTCCGGAATGCGGTTCGGTGAATTTCTGGAAACCTATCTTTTTAAGCCCCTGGGGATGAAAGATACAGGATTTTGGGTGCCAGAAGAAAAAATATCCCGTCTGGCAGATGCCTATGAGACCACAGAAAAAGGCGAATTGCTTCCATATAGAGGAAACCATCTTGTGATTTCCTACCGCAAGGATAAGCCGCCAGCTTTTGAGTCCGGCGGAGCCGGTCTTGTTTCTACCATCGACGATTATGCAAGATTCGCCCAAATGCTGCTAAACAAAGGGACTTTAGATGGCGTAAGAGTAATGAGCGAAAAAACCGTTCAATTCTTTACCTCCGGAAAATTGCTGCCCAGACAGCAGGAAATCATGGAACAGTGGATGGGGCTGGAGGGTTATACTTACTCTCACCTTATGCGCAGATGCATAGACCCCGGCCGTACATCGGTTTTGTCCCAAAAGGACGAATATGGCTGGGACGGCTGGCTTGGATGCTATTTTGCTAATTTTCCAAAGTCTAATATGACTTTCCTGGTCATGCAGCAGAAAAAGGATGCCGGGACGATTCCTTTAGTGAGAAGATTAAGAAATGTGATTCTTAGCCAAGAACTCTGAAAATATCCTTTCTTTCAATCATCCAACAAAGGGAGACAGATTATGTTTACCTGTTCCTTTCCAAAAATGCATTGGCTAATTTTGTTCCACATGCTATACTTATAGAAACTATATGTTTCTTGATCACAGAGGAAATATGAAGATGATCCCTTTCCTGTTTATTTTATTAAGAGGCATTTTCAAAAACTGCAGTCCTTCCCTGACGCTTCTCAGTGAGTGATATGGACGCAGAAATTTCCGGTCAGAAAACAGATTAGATTAAGAACTTACCAACACAAGCACAAAGGAGTACCCCCCTATGGACGTACACAGCATCAGCACACACTGCACGCGAACAGAATTTGTAGGAACTGCGGTTTTGGATACCATCGGATTGGTGATTTCCGGAATTGACGATACCTTATTAAAAGAAATGAAAATCGGGACAGCATATCGCGCACTGGGATTATTCAGTTCCAGGACCGGCGCCGCCGGCCAGATCACAGCTATGGACGATGCTGTGAAAGCCACAAACACCGAACTTCTTTCTGTTGAATTTCCCAGAGATACCAAAGGCTGGGGCGGTCATGGAAATTACATGGTGATCGGCGGAAAAGATATCTCCGATGTGCGCCACGCAATAGAGCTAGCCTTGGACTTAACGAACAAATATGCGGGTGAACTCTATATCAGCGCTTCCGGTCATCTGGAATTTGCCTTTTCCGCCAGCGCAGGTCCGGCGCTTACTAAAGCCTTCGATGCAGTCCCTGACGCAGCATTTGGCTTTATGGCCGGCTCCCCTGCTGCCATTGGCCTTGTAATGGCGGATACGGCAGTAAAAGCCTCTTCCGTTAAAATCGTCAAATATATGACCCCAAGTATGGGAACCAGCCATTCCAACGAGGTCATCCTTGGAATATCCGGGGATGCCAGTGCCATAAAAGAAGCGGTTTTAAGCGCAAGACAGATCGGTCTGGAACTTTTAATCGGAATGGGAAGTTACCCGGATATTCCCGGTACCCCCTATTTATAAAAGAAAATAAATGCGGCGTGCATTTTCGCACGCCGCATTTATTCTTATTTAAACCAGGATTTCATCAAAACTTGGAATTTCTCTTTTTAAGAAAGCTGATAAACATCCGCATACTGAAGGCCAAAATTCAAGGCATCAGAGTGGTTATCAAAATAAATATCCACATGTCCATAAGGAGTTCCTAAATCCTCCACTGTATAAACGGTTCCGTTGATCAAAAGCTGAGTTCCAAAAGGAACTCCCGACATAGCAACGGTATGTCCTGCTGTGGGCATAACCCCGCTGGCTGTTGCATTTCCTGCTGTTCCGCAGCATTGTGCGCAATTACAATAGCCTGTCAGTGTAAAGTTTCCAAGATATGTACCCTGACTGGATCCGGAAGAAGATTCTGTTTCCCCGGAAGACTCTTCTCCGCTTCCATAATCCCCGGAACTTTCTCCCGTTTCCTCTGCGCTGCCGTAATAATCTTCCGGAGCCTCTTCCTCTACAATAATATCACTGCTTGTAGAACTGCTGGAAGATTCCGTCGTATCCGTCTCCGGATCATATCCGTAGTCTTCTTCTGCCTGTGCCTGCTGCGCTGCCGCTTCTGCAGCCGCCTGTTCTTCTTCCGCCTGCTGCATCAACGCCACAATACTGTTATCCGCACTGTCGATCTGTGCGAGCAGCTCATTGGCCTCCGCTTCGCTGGCACTGATCTGACTTACATAAGAAGATATGCTGTCATTGGTGCTTTGTGCCATTGCCTGCACTTCCTGTTTTTTTGCAGCTCTCTGACTTAAAAGGGTGTTAATCTCTTCGGATTCCTGTTTCACCTGTTTCTGCTTCTCTTTTATACTCTGTGTAGTTTCCTCGTATTTCTTCAGCATATCTCTGTCATACTGGGAAATCTGGCTGAAATTTTCCACCTGATTTAAGAAATCCGCAATGCTCTCACTGGACAATAACTTTTCCAGTACCGAACCGCCGCTGTTTTCATACATATAAACAATTCGGATCTTCATTGCTTCATATTGTTTTTTCGCAGTTTGTTTTGCTTTTTTCAGTTCCTGTTTTACCTGTTTCAGCTCTTCTTCTTTTTCTGCTGCTTCGATTCCTAACTGTGATACACTTTCTGTCAATTCTTCATACTGTGCATTCAGCTCTGCCAAATAGTTTTCCAGCTCCTGCTTCTTACCCTCAAGACTGTCGATATTCGCCTGGGTCTGGGCAAGGTCTGCTTCTGCCGCCTGTTTTTCAGCCTGGGCATATGCGATCTCATCTTCTGTCGCAGCGAATACATTCGTTCCCATAGCCACCGTCAGAGCACCTGCAAGCAGTAATGAAAAAACTTTCCTTTTCTTCATATATACACCTCGTAATACTTTATGAGGTAAAGTATAACACATTTTAAAAATAAATCAACACTTTTTATTCATTTTGTAACATTTGCGTAATAAATTATTTTTTTCCTGTTTTTCCAAATCTCACCATAAACAAGAACTGCTCTTTTCCCTCTTCATATACAAAAGACCGCCTGCTTTTCCTGCAGACGGTCTTTCTTACTTATACCACTCTTTATCGCCTTTGCATGATAGAAAAAACTCTCACATCCTGCAAGGTATCCCTCTCTTGCCGCAGATGCGGCTGGTGAAGGATAATCCTTACTCAGCGGCTGCCTCCAGCGCTTCTTCCGGCTCGGCTGCCATTACCTCCTGGTACTTGTCCAGGATGATGGTCTGGATCCTGTCTCTTGTAGCAGAGTTAATCGGATGCGCAATGTCGCGATACTCGCCGTCCGTAGCCTTACGGCTTGGCATAGCGATAAACAGGCCTTTCTCGCCTTCGATTACTTTGATGTCATGAACTACAAATTCATCATCAATGGTAATCGATACGACCGCTTTCATCTTTCCTTCCTTTGCAACCTTTCTTACGCGTACATCTGTAATATTCATCTTTGCTTGCCCCTTTCATTTTGCCTTCGTATATTCCGAAATTTATATTTCGTAAAATTATAATACGTAGCGTTCATTTTTTTCTACGACGACTTTTACTTCGCCTTCGCCGCAATAATAAGAATTTGCTTTAATGGTATCTCTGCTCTCAACAATACAGTTTTCAATATGGGTATTATCGCCCAGATAAACATCATTGAGGATGACAGAATTTTTAATCACACAGTTGTTTCCTACAAAAACATCTTTAAACAGAACAGAATTTTCCACTACTCCATTAATGATACATCCGCTGGAAATCAAACTGTTCTTTACAACTGCGCCGGGATTATACTTCGCCGGTGGAAGATCATCTATCTTTGTTTTAATGGCTGGAGCCTGTTTAAAGAAATATTCCCTGATTTCCGGCTCCAGAAATGCCATATTGGTCTTATAATAAGAATCCACAGTAGCGATATTGCTCCAATAGGAATCGATCTTATATCCATATATCCTTTTCAGGTTTTTATAACGAATGAGGATATCGTTTACAAAATCGTTTCTTCCTTCCTGGGCAGCCTTCTCGATAAGCTCGATCAACTGTCTCCTGCGGATCACATAAATTCCTGTAGATATCGTATTATAGGAAGACACCACAGGCTTTTCCTCAAATTCCTCGATCCGGCAGTCCTCATTCATACGGATCACACCAAACCGCTCTACCTCGCTTTGATCCTTACAGGTGGTACACACCACTGTCACATCTGCACGTTTTGCAATGTGATATTCCAGAACCTTATTATAATCCAGTTTATAGACACCGTCTCCGGATGCAATCACCACATAAGGTTCATGGCTGTTTTTAAGGAATGTAAGATTCTGGTAGATGGCATCTGCGGTACCCTGATACCAGAAGCTGTTTTCCTTGGTAATGGTAGGTGTGAACACGTAAAGGCCGCCCTGTTTCCTTCCGAAATCCCACCACTTGGAGGAACTTAAATGTTCATTTAAGGAACGGGCGTTATACTGTGTCAGCACAGCGACCTTCTGGATATGGGAATTTGCCATGTTGCTCAGGGCAAAGTCAATGCTTCTGTAGCTTCCGCCGATGGGCATTGCCGCGATGGCCCTTTTGTTTGATAATTCTCTCATGCGGTTGTTATTTCCGCCTGCTAAAATAATACCGATTGCTCTCATGCCTTATCACCATCCTTTGCCGCAATTACCTGTCCGCTTGCCAGTTCACCATTGGGATAATCGTCTGGTGCAGTCACACCGGAAATAGCTGTGTTCTTGCCGATCCTGACATTATCCGGGATCACACTGCGCTCTCCGATGGTTGCAATGCCAAAAGCATAGACAGCCGGTTTTACTACATTAGGAACCTCTTCCCCACAGCCAAGGACTACATGGTTTCCGATGACTACGTCTTCGGCAACAATTGCCTTATCCATAGTAACTCCCTCGCCGATGACGGAATTGCGCATGATAATGGAATCACGCACAATGCTTCCCTTTCCGATTACTACATTTGGTCCGATAACAGAGTTATGTATCTCTCCATAAATCTCTGCACCTTCTCCGATCAGGCATCTGTCCACCACCGCATCTGCTGAAATATACTGCGGGGGGATAATATCGCCCTTTGTATAAATTCGCCAGAATTCTTCGTAAAGATTGAACTCCGGAATAATATCAATTAATTCCATGTTGGCTTCCCAGTAGGAGCCTAATGTTCCAACATCTTTCCAATATCCATTGTACTCGTATGCAAAGAGGCTCATTCCCTTTTCCTTGCAGTACGGCAGAATATGCTTACCGAAATCACAGCTGTTCTGATCTTTAAGAGCGTAAAGTGCTTCCTTCAAAACCGACCAAGTGAAAATATAAATTCCCATAGATGCAAGATTACTGCTGGGATGCTCCGGTTTTTCCTCAAACTCTGTGATACGGCTTGTCTCATCTGTCACCATGATGCCAAATCTGCTTGCCTCTTCAATTGGTACAGGCATACATGCGATGGTGATATCAGCTTTATTTGCTTTGTGGAAATCAAGCATTACCTCGTAGTCCATTTTATAGATGTGGTCCCCGGACAGGATCAGCACATAATCAGGGTTATACTGTTCCATGTAATCCATATTCTGGAAAATAGCATTTGCTGTTCCTGTATACCATTCGCTGTTTGTACTTCTCTCGTATGGAGGCAGTACAGTGACACCACCTTCATTTCTATCCAAATCCCACGGGATACCGATACCGATATGTGTATTTAGCCGCAGCGGCTGATACTGCGTCAAGACACCTACCGTATCTATGCCTGAGTTGATGCAATTACTTAAGGGGAAGTCGATGATCCTGTATTTTCCACCAAAAGCGACTGCCGGCTTTGCGACTTTTTCAGTAAGAACACCTAGCCTGCTACCCTGGCCGCCAGCTAAAAGCATGGCAATCATTTCTTTCTTTATCATGCAATCACCTCTTGTATGTTATGATTTCATTATTATACCATACTTCTCCGAATTAGTGAACATATTTTACAATTATTTTGCTTAAATTTTATTTTTTTTATCGGTATTGACCATGGTTTTTCGACCTATTTTTCAAAAACATTAGGTTTAATGTTATTTTTGTATATTTTTCTCCTTAATATCGTTATTTTTTTGTCGTTTCTACACATTTCGACAAGAAAAAGAAATTCTTTTCATTTTTTCCCATTCGGGTTATAATAAAAAAAATTTCTATAGCCACCGGTTTACGGGGCTATGACAGATTATTAAGGAGATTACTATGTATCAGATAGACTTTCAAAAGCCAAAGCACATCCACTTTATCGGGATCGGCGGCATCAGCATGAGCGGACTTGCCGAAGTGCTCCTGGAAGAAAACTTTATCATTTCGGGCTCCGATGCAAAAGAAAGCCCTCTCACACGCACCCTGGAATCCAGAGGTGCTAAGATTTACTACGGACAGAGAGCTTCCAATATTGACGATTCTGTGGAAATCGTAGTTTATACCGCTGCCATCCATCCGGATAATCCGGAATACGCCTGCGCGGTAGAAAAAAAGCTTCCTATGCTCTCCAGAGCGGAACTTCTTGGCCAGATCATGAAAAACTATGAAACCCCCATTGCGGTAGCGGGTACCCATGGAAAAACTACGACCACTTCCATGATCTCCCACATTCTTTTGGAAAATGACAGCGATCCCACCATCAGTGTAGGTGGAATCCTTCCGGCTATTCACGGAAATATCCGCGTGGGAAAATCAGAGATATTCCTCACAGAAGCCTGTGAATATACAAACAGCTTCTTAAGCTTTTTCCCAAAGATCGGTATTATCCTGAATATGGATGCGGATCACCTTGACTTTTTCAAGGATATTGAGGATATCCGTCATTCCTTCCGCCGCTTTGCACAGCTTCTGCCCTCTGATGGAACTCTCATCATAAATGCAGATACGCCGGCCTATGAAACCATAATAAAAGATCTTCCCTGCCAGGTTATTACATATGGACTTGAGCAGGAAGCACAGTATACTGCAGCCTCCATCTCCTACGATGCCCTCGGTCACGCCTCCTTCACGGTTCTGGAAAATGGAACCCCTATCGGAACCTATCACCTTAGCGTTCCAGGCGTACACAATGTTTCCAATGCCCTCTCCGCCATCATAACCGGACGCCTCCTTGGCATCAAAGATGAGGTGATCGCGCTGGGACTTAAGCACTTTACAGGCACGGACCGCCGTTTCCAGAAAAAAGGAGAAATAGCCGGAGTGACCATTGTGGATGATTATGCCCATCATCCTACAGAAATCGAAGCGACCCTCCATGCAGCTTCCAATTATCCCCATAAAAAGATCTGGTGTGTCTTCCAGCCTCATACTTACACCCGCACCAAAGCGCTCCTTCCGGAATTTGCCAAAGCGCTGACGCTTGCTGACCATGTGGTGCTGGCAGATATTTATGCGGCAAGAGAAACTGACACTTTGGGAATTTCTTCCGGGGATCTGCAAAAACGTATCCAGGACCTTGGTACCCCCTGCGAATACTTTTCCACATTTGATGAGATTGAAAATTTTTTACTGGAAAATTGTACACAGGGTGACTTGTTGATAACTATGGGCGCGGGAGACGTTGTAAAGATTGGAGAACACCTTCTGGGGAATTAGTTATCCACATTATCCACATGTTTATACACATTTTTTCTGTGTATGGCATGTGGATTTTTTTTCGTCGCACAGATTTACATAATTCGACTTCCACCATTCAGCAAATTCTTCTATTTTTCCCTATACTACGCGGTTTCATGTGGTTTCCAATAATTATACCCTCATTTCTATTTCCACATTATCCACATTATCCACATTTGATTGTGGAAAAAGCCCTGTAAGCGAATTCCTGATACAGAAAAAAGCTATTCTCTTTTCAAAAATGAAAGGATGTGTTATAATCCTGGTATCAAAATTTGAAACCCGGATTTAGAAAGTGAGCTGTTGTTCATGGATAAGATCACCTTATATGATGCCTCGCAGATGGAGGCTACCTTTTTATCGAATATTTTTATTGACGAATATATGCCGGAGGCAAACGGAGAATTTGTAAAGGTTTACATTTATCTTTTAAGAATTCTCAGAAACGCCCCGGTTTCTTTCAGCTTAGAGCAAATGGCTGACCGGCTCCTGTGCACGGAAGGAGATATTCTGCGCGCTTTGAAATACTGGTCTAAGGTAGGTCTTATATCTTTAGAAGAAAACGCAGACCATAAGCTTTGCGGCATATCCCTCATTCCTCCGGTAGCTTCTGCTTCCAGCGAAACCGCGGCCTCCAAGGTATCTCCCGTCTTAAAGGCACCCGAACAGCCCAAGGCAGAGGAATCGCTCCCAGAGCCAAAAGCGATTACGGTCAAACCCCTGACACCGGACCGGATAAAAGAATTAAAACAAAACGAAGAGATCGTACAGCTTCTTTACATTGCCGAACAGTATTTAGGAAAAACCTTAAGCCCTACGGAAATACAGAAGCTTCTGTTTTTCTACGATGAGCTTCATTTTTCCGCAGATCTTATCGAATATCTTATTGAATACTGTGTCAGCCATAACCATAAAAGCATCCGTTATGTTGAAAAGGTCGCCCTGGCCTGGGCGGAAGAAAAGATCACTACTGTTCAGGACGCCAAGGAAGTTTCCTCCCGATATAATAAGGATTATTTCACCATCTTAAAATCTCTGGGGATTTCCGGACGAAATCCTGTAGAGACAGAAATCTCACTTATGGATACATGGATGAAGGAATACGGGTTTCCCATGGATATCATTTTGGAAGCCTGCAGCCGGACCGTCCTTCAGACCGGACAGCCAAGCTTTCAATACACCGATAAAATTTTAAAAGGCTGGAAAGATAAAAACGTAAAAAATAAAAATGACATCGCCCTTTTAGATGCAGAACATAAAAAACGCAAGCTGGAGAGAAGCGCCAGACGCCAGACCTCTTCCGCGCCAAACCGTTTTAATAATTTCCAGCAGCGTAATTACGATTTTGACGAATATGAAAAGCGTTTACTGAACAAGTAAACCGTACATACTACAATTTGTGTACCTTTCCATTGAAAATGGAGCTGCTGGTACGTTAAAGAAAAAGGAGATTATCGTGCCCTTACAGAATTATCAATACGATACTATCATGAGAGAATACCACCGCAGGCAGGCAGATAACCGGCATAATCTGGAAGCCCGGCAAAAGGAAGCCTACGAAAAGATTCCCCGCCTAAAAGAGATTGATGAGGAGGTTGCCACCTTAAGCGCGAAAAAAGTACGCTCCCTCCTAAACGGAACGGAGACAGGCGTTGAAGATCTGAAATCTGCCATCTCCCTTCTATCCCTGGAGCGAAAGGCTCTCCTGGCCGGAAATGGATACCCGGAGGATTACCTGGAGCTTACCTATACCTGCCCTCTCTGCCAGGATACTGGCTATATAGGAAGTGAAAAGTGTATCTGTTTTAAAAAAGCAGAGATTGAACTCCTTTACACCCAGTCTAACCTGAAAGAAATTCTTGAAAAAGAAAATTTTGACCACTTTTCATTTGCCTTTTATTCTGATACAATGAAGAACGAAGCTACAGGCCTGTCCGAACTGGAGATGGCACAAAGAGCTTATCATACAGCAAAAGAATTTGTTAAAAATTTCGATACCCGTTTCCAGAATCTCTTTTTGTATGGAAACACCGGGGTGGGAAAGACGTTTCTTTCTCACTGCATTGCCCATGACCTTTTAAAAAGCGCTCACTGTGTGCTGTACTTTTCCGCTTTTGATCTTTTCGACCTTCTAGCACACTCTGCTTTTTCCGTCCGGAAGGACACAGTTGTGGGCGACGAATTTATATTTGACTGTGATCTGCTGATCATCGATGATCTGGGAACAGAGCTTACGAACAGTTTTGTCTCTTCCCAGTTGTTTTTATGCATTAATGAAAGGATCATGCGCAGAAAGTCCACGATCATTTCTACAAACCTGGAACTTGAAAATTTTTCAGAAACTTATTCTGAACGAACCTTTTCCCGCATAGCCAGCAATTACCAGATGGTAAAGCTGATCGGAAAGGATATCCGGATACAGAAAATATTTTTAGGAGGAAAATAAAGCATGGCACAGGTAACTACAAAAGATTTGGCTACACTTCCGGTAGGAAGACTGGGGTTGATTCCATTAGACAGTTGTCAGGAGCTCGGCCGAAAGGTGGATGACTGGCTGGTAAAATGGAGAAGCGAAAGGACACATCCCCATAAAGAATCCTTTGCCTTTGAAGGCTATCAGAGGGATTCCTATATCGTCTCCGCAAAAATTCCCCGCTTCGGCTCCGGAGAAGCAAAATGCGTGATCGGAGAGTCTGTACGCGGCGATGACATTTATCTGATGGTCGATGTATGTAATTACAGTATGACCTACCGTATGGGACCCTACACAAATCTCATGTCTCCTGACGACCATTTTCAGGATCTGAAACGGGCCATCGCAGCCATTGGCGGAAAGGCACGCAGAGTTAATGTGATCATGCCTTATCTTTATGAAAGCCGCCAGAGCAAACGTGTGGGAAGGGAATCCCTGGACTGCGCTACCTCCCTTCAGGAGCTGATCAGCATGGGCGTGGAAAACATCATCACTTTTGATGCCCATGATGCGCGTATACAGAACGCCACCCCTCTTCACGGTTTTGAGACTGTACAGCCGTCCTACCAGTTTATAAAAGCTCTTTTAAACAAAGAGGAAGGCCTTCGCATTGATAACGAACACTTTATGATCATCAGTCCGGATGAGGGCAGTATGGGAAGGGCCATCTATCTTGCCAATATTCTGGGCGTAGATATGGGTATGTATTATAAACGTCTTGACTATTCTACTATCGAAAGAGGACGTCATCCCATTGCCGCCTATGAATTCCTGGGACCAAAGCTCACCGGCAAGGATATGATCCTTGTAGACGATATGATTTCCTCCGGCGACACAGTATTAGAGATTGCTTCCCTGTTAAAGCAGCGGGGCGCAGGACGTATTTATATCTGTGCTACTTTCGGACTTTTCACAGATGGCCTGGAAAAATTCGATAAAGCCCATAAAGAAGGCGTCTTTGACAAGCTGCTCACTACGAACCTTGTCTATCAGACACCGGCTCTGTTGGAAAAGGAATATTATATTAACTGCGACATGAGCAAATACATTGCCCTGATCATTGATACGTTAAATCACGATCTCTCTGTCAGCCACCTGCTGAATCCGGTAGACAGGATCAAACGCTGTGTATCCAATTATATGGAACGGTATAAATAAAAAAATCCCGCTTTCTTGCCAGCAAGAAAGCGGTTTTTTTATTCCGGAGCAATAATCCCTTCTTCTTTTGTATATATGGGATCTGTTTTTAACTGCTCCAGCACATCGCTGTATTGTTCTGCATCTTCCGGAGAACCGTATTTTATGCGCACCATCCTTGTCACTCCCGGATACTGTGCTGGAATAGACATGGTCATAGCACCGTCTCCGTAGATCTTAAACACATCTCCCGTGGAGATTTTCTCCAGTGAAAGCGCTTCTCCATCCTCACGGAATACCTGTCCTTTGGGAAACTCCGCTATAAACGGTGTTTCCGTATCTATATTTACAAACGCGTAATCTCCATGGCTCCCGATTTCCACATACATGGCCTCGATTGCCAGAGCTTCCTCTCTTTCCTGCTCCTTTGCCGCCTGGTCTCCCACAAAGATCCAGAAGCCGCCTATCATCGCCGCCAAAGCCAGCGTTAAAGCAACCATTCCCAAAACTCTGAGCTTTTCTTTCATATAGCCTCCCGTCTTTTTCTCCTGCCCGTTTAAAGCACGATCTTCTGGAAAGGAATTCCATTCTTCTCTAATATCTCCATTTCCCGTTTATGGCATGTGCTGATGATCACCTGCCTGTTTTCCTTATAAATCCAGCTAAGCACTGCGGCAAGCCGTTCCTCATCATACATGCCGAACACATCGTCTAAGATCACCGGAAATGTTTCTCCCCCGCAGAGCAGTTCTCCCGCCGCCATTCTAAGGGCAAAGTAAATCTGCTCTATGGTGCCTCTGCTTAAACGCTCCAGCGCCACAGCACGATCCTGGGTATTTACTTTTATTTTAAATTCTGAGTCCATCAAGACTTCCTGATATTTTCCCCCGGTAATCTCGCTTAATATCTGGGACGTCCTTTCCTTAAGCCTTGCTCCTACTCTTTTATAAATGCTGCCTGAGAGCATCTCTATGGTTTCCATGGCAAGATTTAAAGCCTGGATCTCCCTGTCCTCGTTGGAAGGATATCCCAGTTCATCGGTACATTCCCGATATTCTTCCTTAAGGTTTTCATAGGCAGTGGCACGCTCCGCAAGCTCCGACTGAATGTTCTCTTTGCTCCAACGGAGCTTTTCCTGTTTCTGCATCCAGCGTGTGAGCATCCTCTTTCTTTTATTCAGCTCCCGGCCCTGCTTTTTATAGGAAAGCAGAGAAACTACGAAGATAACCGCCCCTAAAGCGCCTGCTAAAAACTTAAGCGGAAGAAGCTGCGGTACAAAAACATCCAGCAAAGCAATTCCCCCCACAGCCACAACTGCTGCCAGGATCATCCCTGCGACAGCGCCCCAGCGCTTCTTTTCCACAAGATGGATACGCTGGTTCAGGATCACGCTTCCGTCTTCCTCACCGTCTACCATATGGAGCTGTTCCTCCTGGGCAGATACGTTATCCCGTCTCTCTCTTAATTTTTCCATATCTTCACTTAAAAATTCCAGTCCTGAGGCCAGTTTCTCCCTGGCTTTCTCCATCTCTTTCTCTCTGCGCTCTTTTTGGGTCTGGAAGCCCTTTCTGGTCATTTTAAGCATCTGTGCCGTTCTTCCTAGGTCCACCGCACTGTCTCCGGTTCCCTGGTAGCTCGCCATGTAATTCTGCAGTTCCCGTACCAGTTCCTGTCCCGTTACGCTTTTTAACTGGGCAATGGATACGGTATTGTCGTAAACCGCCTGGCTTACGCCGTCTAAGACCACATCAAGGTCTCCTTTTTCCACATCTAAAAGCTCTTTACTGTCCTCACAAAGAAATTCACTGGAGGGATTCTCCTTATAAAAATTTCTAGTCAAACGGTAGTTTCTGCCGCCGATTTCAAACCACAAAGTCCCGCCGTACACAGTGGAATTTTCCCAGGGTTCATATTTGGCATAAGCATCGTTTTTCGCGGCTCTTCCTCTCATCCTCTGGATACCGTACAACATGGATTTAATAAAAGTATGCACCGTGGTCTTGCCGCTTTCATTTTCTCCATAAAGCACATTGATACCAGGGGAAAGCTTTATTTCTCTATCATGGATTTTTCCAAAATTTTTTATTGTCAGTCCCTTGATCCTCATTTTCCATCTCCGTTATTTACGAAAGGCTGTACTGGTTTCCAATAACGCCTGCAGGCCGTAATAAAGCGCTTTCTCTTCCACAGAGGTCCGCTTTTTATCCAGGAAATACTCGATATAATCCCCGATCAAAGTCCCTCTGTACTGTACCAGCAGTTCCTTTAAATCGTAGGCAGGACGGGATTCATCCAGAACCTCCGTAATGTTTCCATAGGCCTTCAGTTTTTCTGTCATCACAAGAAATTCCGGTGCCCTTACACCTTGCAGGATCACCCGGTAGATATTTCTGCCGCCCCGTTTCATAATATCTGTTTTCAGCATTTCTTCCAGGGAAAACTGCGTGGAATCTTCCCGCAGGGTAAGCAGAAGCTGCTGATAAGAACGGCATGCAAAAGGTACAAAATTCGTCTTTACTCGGCCGTCTTCATAGCGCCCTTCCACATAACCGTGAGGGCCCAGATCATTCCTGTCTATGGGTTCCAGCGCGCCTGCATAAACCGCTGTATCCTTTATTAATGTCTGGGGTTTATGGATGTGTCCAAGGGCAATATAGTCAAACCCGGCGCCAACGATCGCCGCAATATCCATAGGAATATGCTTCTCGTCCCCTCCATGAGCCAGCAGGACATGAAAGCCTTTTTCATCTATGGGTTTCAGGGAATCATAAATATTCTCCCGTATCTCCTGGCTGTGATAACTCATCCCATACACATAGACGCCCAGCTCCGCATCCTTTACACAGGTAACTTTTTCCTGGTCAAAAAAGACCACATTGGGCTCCCACTGAAAATCCCGGTAAAAAGAATCCCTTTTCAGATAATCATGATTTCCCGCCATCAGGAATACCTTGGTGCGCGGAATCGTGGAAAACAGATAATTTACTTCCTTTAATTCCTTAAGAAGCGGCTGGCGGTGGAATAAATCTCCTGCAATAAATAACAAATCCACCGGGGCATTGCTGATATCTGCAATCACCCGGCGGAATGTTTCCCAGATTTCTTCCTCCCGCTTACTGCTCCATGGGCAGCCTTTGTCCGGAACTGCCCCCAAATGTACATCTGCAAGATGAATAAATCTCATAATACCCTTCTTTCATTATAATTCACAGTTATTTACTGTCCTCGGGAACGGGATTACGTCCCGGATATTTCCCATTCCGGTCAGGTACATAACGCACCGTTCAAATCCAAGGCCAAATCCGGAATGGCGTGTAGAACCATATTTGCGCAGATCCAGATAAAAATCATAATCCTCTGCTTTAAGCCCAAGTTCGTCCATACGGGCACGAAGCTTCTCGTAGTCGTCCTCTCTCTGGCTTCCGCCGATGATCTCTCCGATACCCGGAACCAGGCAGTCCATGGCCGCTACTGTCTTATTATCCTCATTTTGCTTCATATAAAATGCCTTGATCTCCTTCGGATAATCTGTTACGAATACCGGCTTTTTAAAGATCTCTTCTGTAAGGTAGCGCTCATGCTCTGTCTGCAGATCACAGCCCCAGAATACCTTATAATCAAATTTATCGTTATTTTTTTCAAGAAGCTCTATCGCCTCTGTGTATGTCACATGGCCGAATTCTGAGTTTACTACGTGGTTCAGACGGTCAAGAAGCCCTTTATCCACAAAGGAATTAAAGAAATTCATTTCCTCCGGCGCATTTTCAAGAACATAGCGGATGACATATTTCAGCATAGACTCTGCAAGATCCATGTTATCATTCAGATCTGCAAAAGCACATTCCGGCTCGATCATCCAGAACTCTGCCGCATGGCGGGTGGTATTTGAATTTTCTGCCCGGAAAGTAGGTCCAAAGGTGTAAATATTACGGAATGCCTGGGCAAAGGTCTCTCCGTTTAACTGTCCGCTTACCGTAAGGTTTGTCTCTTTATTAAAGAAATCCTGGCTGAAATCCACGTTTCCACTTTCATCCAAAGGCGGATTTTTCGCATCCAAAGTAGTAACCCGAAACATTTCTCCAGCTCCCTCGCAGTCGCTTCCTGTGATCAGAGGGGTATGCACATACACAAAGCCTCTTTCCTGGAAAAACTGATGGATAGCATACGCACACAGAGAACGCACCCTGAATACTGCCTGGAAAGTATTTGTTCTTGGACGGAGATGAGTGATGGTCCTTAAATACTCCATGCTGTGACGCTTTTTCTGGAGAGGATAATCCGGTGCGGAGGCACCTTCTACTGTTACCTGGGACGCCTGGATCTCGAAAGGCTGCTTCGCCTGGGGCGTAGCCACAAGAGTACCCTTAACAATAATAGCCGCTCCCACGTTTAATTTACTGATCTCTGCAAAATTATCCATGGAATCATGATAAACAATCTGCAAGGTCTCAAAGAAGGATCCGTCATGGAGCACGATGAACCCAAATGTCTTAGAGTCCCTCACACTGCGCACCCATCCTCCTACTGTGATTTCCTGGTCGAGAAATTTTTCTCTTTCTCTGTAAATCTCTTTTACTGTGGTAAGCTTCATAATCTATTCCTCTTTCCTCATTAATCTTCTGCATTCAGACCTTCTTCCTTTTATAAGGAAGATAAAAATAAGACGAAGCGGATGCTGCAAACATCCGTTTCGCCTTATAGTATAGACTATTCCGCGTATTCATGCAAGGAGTAATCTAGGGTTTCTGAAGTTTTTCGCTGCATAACGCACCCAAACCACATACTGGCTATGCGTCCGCGGGCCAGTATGATTCGGAAGGGAATTGACTTCTTATCCTTATTCAGGTTTCCGACTGCTCGATATCCACCCGGTAAATGGGGACATCCTTTAATTCCTTATAAATATCGGACTCTCTTATATAATCGAAAAAATCTTCTTCAATCATATCTTCCCAGATAATTTCCATTGCAGGATCTTCCACATCTTCCGGACGATAGACCACGCTTACACGAAGCTGGGTATACTCATCTCCGTCTTCCGGGGTATCAAACTGCCGGACAAGATCAAAAAAGTAGCTTTCGTATTCTTCCATGGAAAAATCTTCCTCCTCCGGGTCAAATTCCGAAAAAGGATGCTCCACGTAATCCCAAAACAGCCCTATCTCTAAAGATTTAAGATCCTGCTTTGAATCCACCGGATATTCGCACACTTCTTCAAAAGCATCCACAATTTCTTCCAGGCTGCTTTTCTCATCGATTTTTTCTTCTAAAACTTCTGCCATATCTACTACCATCATACCTTCTCCCTCCTTTACAATATTCCAGCCAGCAGCTTCCTTTCACCCTTTTTCCCGTACTTTTTTACTGATTCCTATCCCTTATAACTTCCCGAAAAGGACGTACCTTTTTCGGATCTGCTTCATGATTTCCAAGGTGTTTCTCCATCCATACCATATGATACCACCGTCCGAACTTATAGCCGCACTGATGAAATTCTCCGATCAAATGATATCCCATGTGCTCATGAAATCTTACACTGTCCCTGGTCAGGTACTCATCTTCCAGGTCCGGATAGGCGATGCAGGCATACAGATTCTGGATATTCTGCGCTTTCAGCGTTCCTTCCAGGGCGTCGTATAGCTTCCTGCCAATTCCCTGCCTTTTTCTGTCCTGTCTTAAATAAATGCTTACCTCACATGCCCAGTCATAGGCCGCCCTTTCATGAAAAGAACCGGCATAGGCGTATCCTGCGATTTCCCCTTCACATTCCGCTATGAAATATGGATATTTTTCCAAAGTACGCCGGACCCGTTCGGAAAATTCCGCCAAAGAAGGTACTTCATATTCAAAAGTGACCGCTGTTTTTTCCACATACGGAGCATAAACGGCAAGGAGCTCCCTCGCATCTTCTATCTGCGCTGTACGGATTTTTATACTGTCTTTTGGCATAATCCCTTTTCTGCTCCTTTCTTCCAACTCATTAAAAATCCCCTTTGTCCGGTCTCCTCTGCGCTTTTTTTGGGGAGACCGAAAGCCCTTCCCGGCATATTTTCTTTTTATTGTACCATCCGTAAGGCAGCTTTTCAATGTCTTCCCGTTAATTGCATCTCCTTCTTTTGTCTGTTATAATAAAACCAATTTTAAGACCAAGGAGGGACAGACGCCATGCAGGACTTATTAGAGGGATTGAACGCATCTCAATTAGAAGCAGTCACATCCACAGAAGGGATCATCCGTGTGATCGCCGGAGCAGGCTCTGGAAAAACCAGGGCGCTCTCCCATCGTTTCGCCTTTTTGGTAAACGAGGCGGGAATCCTTCCGGGAAACATCCTGTGTGTAACTTTTACCAATAAATCCGCAAACGAAATGCGCCAGAGGATCCACAATCTTACCGGAGATAACGACACCGGCTATATCAATACCTTTCATGGTTTCTGCGTATCCGTCCTTCAGGAAGACAGCCATGCAGTACAGTATCCCAAAAGCTTTCTTGTCCTGGACAATTCCGACATAGATTCTATGCTCAAGATCATTTATGAGGAGCGGGGACTTACCCTCCGGGACATGACTTTTTCCAAGGCCAGAGACATGATCGAGATCATGAAGCTGTCCGAGCGTCCTGCTTATTACCAGGATATGATCACCATGTCCCTGGATGTCCTTTATGAAAAATATCAAAAAGCAGTTTCCCCTAAGGATATTATCTTTTACGGGTATCTTTACCAGGAGAAAAAATGCTTTGGTCTTGACTATAACGACCTGATCAAATTTACCCTGTATATTTTTGAACAGAATGAGGACATCCGGCTGAAATGGCAGAAACGCCTGGAATATATTATGATCGATGAGTTTCAGGATATTGACAGTCTCCAGTACCAGCTTATGGAAGTCTTATGCGGCTACCATAAAAACCTGTTTGTAGTAGGCGATCCTGACCAGACGATTTATACCTGGAGAGGTGCAAATGTAAGGTATCTCCTGGACTTTGATAAAAAATTTCCAAATGTAAAGACCATTATGATGATGGAAAATTACCGTTCCACCCCGGAGATTCTCTCTGCAGCCAATTCTCTCATCAGCCGGAACCAGGACCGCATCAAAAAGGACCTGCTCCCCATGAAAAAAAACGGCCCGCCAGTTCTGTACTACAGCGGCAAAAACGCCCAGGAAGAAGCCAAATGGATTGCAGAAGAAATTTTACATCTTCGCAAAGAAGGCGTCTCTCTTTCAGAAATCTGTCTTTTATACCGGGCCCACTATGTAACGCGGTCCCTGGAAGAGTCTCTGCAAAAGGCGGAAATCCCTTATACCATTTACAGCGGAATCCAGTTTTTCGGCAGAGCGGAGATCAAAGACGCGCTTTCCTACATGCGCATGATCGCTTATCAGGATGATCTTTCTTTCCTGCGCATTGCCAATGTGCCGAAACGGAATCTGGGGGAACGGCGTATGAACTTTTTGAAAGACTACGCACAAAAACAGAATTGTTCCCTTTACCAGGCGCTTACGCAAACTGCCGAGGACGATATATTTAAAGGGACAAAGGCAAAACAATTCCTTTCCCTGGTACAATATTACGCTTCCAATTTCAGCGAACGGCCGATTTCCCAGCTTTTATCTGCTCTTCTTAACGACAGCGGCTATGAAGAAATGCTCCGCACCGAAGGGAGCCAGGAGCGGCTGGATAACCTTGCCGAGCTTAAACAGTCCGTTTACGAATACGAAACCACCTGCGGAGAAGAAAGTACCCTGGAACATTATCTGGCCCACATAGCCCTGTTCTCCAACAGCGACGCTGCCTCCCGCCAGGATAAGATAAAACTGATGACCGTACATGCTGCCAAGGGGCTGGAATTTCCTTACGTTTTTCTTTGCGGCTTAAACGAAGGAATTTTCCCCTCCCGAAAGGTACGCACCCGTTCTGGAATGGAAGAGGAACGGCGGCTCGCCTTTGTGGCAATGACCCGCGCCGAGAATGGCCTGTTTCTCACAGAAGCCAGCGGGCGAAACCTGGACGGTTCCCCCAGGTATCCTTCCCGCTTTCTCCTGGATATAGACCAGAAGCTTCTCACCTATGTACAGCCGCCCAACGCTGGTCTCATTAAGGATGCCAGGCAGTACATCCGTCTCTCTGATAAATGGCTGGACGAGGACGCCGCTCCCCCGACTTTTCCTGAAGGACAAAGGGTACAGCATTTCCTCTTCGGATCAGGTACAGTGGTGGGAACGGATTTGGTAAAAAAAGCCCATATCGTCCAGTTTGACGATATGGACACTCCCAGGTCCATCTCCTTTAAGGCTAAGCTTTCGCCTTTAGAATGAAAAAAGCATGTGCTTCCTATAACATGAAAAATCTGCCGGAAAGCAGCAACTTCCCGGCAGATTTTCATTGAAGGGATACTTAAAAAAGGAAACGACATCTATCACATGGAAGCCAGCTGTTTTCCCAGATCGATACAGCTTTGGATGGTATCCTCATCTGGTTCCTCCTGGCACATAAGCCCTTCTCCATTTACTACTTTGGCGCCTGCATTTGTCATGCGTTCCACCCATTCTCTCATCCACTGTCCATCACCCCATCCATAGGATCCGAACAGCGCGATATTCTTACCTGAAGCAAAGCCTTCCACCTGAGCTACAAAGGGTTCCATCTCATCTTCCTCCAGGACCTCATCCCCCATAGCCGGGCACCCTAAAGCGAAAACATCCGCTTCCTTCAGGCTGTCGATGGAAGCCTCGCCTACCACAACTACCTCTGCTTCTTTTCCGCCCTGCTCAATCCCTTTGCCAATGGCTTCGGCCATTGCCTCTGTGTTTCCGGACTGTGACCAATATACTACAGTGATCTTGTTCATGTTTTCTCCTTTCTGACGCACTTGCTGAGTCAATAATGGCAGATGTGAAAGTTTACTTTCACACTTTTCCTCCTCGCTAGTGTACTGTTTTTATAATAGTAAATTCAGAAGTTTACTTCTAAATTTTCCTTCTCTAGACAGCTGCATTTTGCAGCTCATTTTTTCCATAACTTTCGATGATCGACTCCATGCTGAACCCGGAAGCAAGAAGCTGTATCAAAGTCTCTTTAGCTTTCTGGTAGCGCTGGAACAAATCTAATTTCTCATGAATATTGCCGTACACTTTCCAATACCCGGAATATAAATAATTCTTTCCTTTATTATGTATAAACCCTGTGACGTCCTCAATAGGATACCCTAAAAGGATCCCCATCTCATGAGGAAACGGCAGAATACCGTCCTTATATTCCTGATAACGTTTCTGAAAGTCAGCCAGGATCCCTCCCAGGGTAAATCTTTCGTATCCCTGTTCCTTAAGTACTTCCCTGGCTTCCTGATCTTCCAGAAAAGCCTCCAGCTGTTTTCTGCGGAACAGAAGAAACGTGATCTTTTTCCCTGTATTTAAAAGGCGATAACAGGAAATTCCTGTTTTTCTAAGCAGCCCTCTTACCATCTTTTCATTGCTTAAAGGGACGATCAGCAAATTCGATACTTTTATCCCGGTAAGCAGGGGCGCACATTGAAGGGCAAGCTGTGTCTCGATATTTTTTAAGTCCATACCTTTGACGATCTCAAATACTTCCTGTGTCATATCTCCTCCTTGAGTTAGTATTATCTAACTTTAAGTTAATCATAACAAACTTTCCTAAAATAGTCAAGGCTCCTAATGACATATTTCCTCATTAGAAGCCTTTTTAATTTCGCGCCATACACAAACCACACATTTACTGCGTATGTTTTTTATCTTGGAAGCAGATTCTGCATACTTTTCAGGCTGATGGCAAGGGTAGATGTATTATGGAGCAAAGCCGATGCAGTAGGCTGCAGGATTCCTCCTACGCCTAAAAATATCAAAGCGGAATTAAACCCTACAATAACACGATAATTTTTATGTATCCGTTTCATCAGACTGTCTCCCAGCCTTTTTAAAACGGCTATCTGATACAGATCCTCCGCGCCAATGGTGATGTCTGCGATTTCCCTGGCAAGTTCCGCTCCGTCGCTGATGGCTATGCCTGCGTCTGCCGCCGAGAGAGCCGGAGAATCATTGATCCCGTCTCCTACCATTATGACCTTTTTCCCTTTCGCCTTTTCCTGTTCCACGAACCTGGCCTTGTCCTGGGGCAAGACTTCAGAATAATATTCGTCCACCCCTACCTTAGCGGCGATAGATGCGGCAGTCTGTTCGCTGTCGCCTGTCATCATAACGATTTTAGAGATCCCTGCTTCCCGCAGCATACGAAGTGCATCCGGCGCCTCCTCCCGCAGCGGGTCCGCAATGCAGATGACTGCGGCAAGGCTTCCCTCAATGGCCAGATACAGTCTGGAGTACTCTGGAGGAAGGTTTTCAAATTTCTCTTCCATTCCCTCTGGAATCCGGCATTTCTCATCTTCAAATACAAAATGATAGCTTCCGATTATCGCCTTTTTCCCTTCAATCGTGGTAGAAATACCGTGGGCTACTGCGTATTCCACCTTGGAGTGCATTTCTTCATGTGAAAGCTTCTTTTCTTTTGCCGCATTCACTACCGCGTTTGCCATGGAATGCGGGAAATGTTCCTCCATACAGGCCGCGATCCGCAAAAGTTCATCCGGATCCTGTTCATTGAAGGAGATCACCTCCATTACTGTGGGTTTTGCTTTGGTGAGCGTTCCTGTTTTATCAAATACAATGGTATCCGCCTCTGCCACAGCTTCCAGGTATTTTCCGCCTTTTACCGTAATGCGGTAAGTGCTTGCCTCACGGATAGCGGAAAGCACGGAAATCGGCATGGCCAGCTTTAACGCGCAGGAAAAGTCCACCATCAATACAGAAAGAGCTTTTGTGACATTTCTGGTAACAAGGTAAGTAAGGGCCGTTCCCCCAAGCATATAAGGAACCAGTCTGTCCGCCAGATGCTCCGCCTTGCTTTCCAGAGCAGATTTCAGCTTTTCCGATTCTTCGATCATAGTCACGATCTTTTCAAATCTGCTGGAACCTCCTGCTTGTTTTACTGTAATGGTAAGCTCTCCTTCTTCCACCACTGTTCCTGCGTACACAGCGTTTTCTCTTACTTTGCGTACAGGTACGGATTCTCCTGTAAGGGAGGCCTGGTTTACCATAGCCTCCCCCTCTGTTACGATCCCGTCAAAGGGAATCACATTGCCCATATGGATAACAACCTGATCTCCCGCCTTTACTTTAGATACGGGTACGAGGATCTCCTGATCTTCCCTTAAGAGCCATACCTTGCTCACGTTCAGGGACATTGTCCGGGCCAGATCATCCACGGATTTCTTATGAGTCCACTCCTCTAAAAGTTCGCCGATTCCTAAAAGGAACATGACCGAGCTGGCAGTGTCCACATCATTTCGAAGCACAGACACGGCAATGGCAGTGGCATCTAAGACCGGAACTTCTATCTTTCTTTTGCAAAGGCAGCGCACTCCTTTATACAGGTATTTTATGGATTTCAAGCTGATATATATTGCCCGCAGGGGAGCAGGCACGAACAGCTTTCCTGCATAGCGCAGCAGAACCTTTCTGATCAGTTTTTCTTTATATGCCTCATTTAGTTCTCTTCCGGAATTTTCCAGAACCTCTGAGGGTACCTCTGTATTTTCGCAGTTAAACTTTTTAAGTAAGGCAAGGACTTCTTTTCTGTCTCCAGAATAAAAGATCACTGCGTCTCCCGTCCGGTCATAGACCTTTGCCTTCGTTACACAGGATGCCTTAGTCAAATAGTAAAGCAGTGTATCCGCCTGCCGGCAGGTCATTGTCTTCTGCGCCATATGGACACGAATGCGTCCTTTTGTTTCATGTTTTATGATAAATTTCACTGTTCTTTTGCCTCTGCGTCTTCATTTTCGTCTTCGCATACTTCCGCTTCCGCCATAGCTGCTCTTTCCTGATTAATGACTTTGGCCTCTTCATAAATATCCTCCGCATTCTCCTGAATAGTGTTTGCGGTTTTCATTACGCACTCTTTCGCCCGTAAAACTGCTGCCGTACAATTTGTGTAAACCTTTTTCGCGTCTTTGCTGGACAAAATCTTAATGCCTGCCGTGCCGAACAGCACCCCTGCGGCAAAAATTCCTGTTTTTTTCATATCTAAACATTTAAAGCAATCTAACATATGTCATACCTCCGTTCTATTTATGTTTGTAGCCTGTATAGAATACCATTACAAAGCAAAAGACAGCTGCCCATGCCCAGAATCTGTGTTGTTTCATAGCTACATCACTTCCTTTTTACACAATATTTTCTCCTAGGTTGCATACCCAGAATAACAACTATTTTTTAAGATAGTCAATTCTAACTCTCTTTATTGATAAACATTCTCTTTAGCACCGTAATTCCGCTTTATTCCTCTGCCGTACAAGGATTTTTTTCAGGCAGTAATAGAAACAACGGCAAAGCCAGCCTTCTCCACCGCCGCCTTTAAGACCTCATCTTCTACCTCCCGGTCATAAGACACCACGGCTTTTCCATCCGAGAGATCCACCTTTGCGCGGATGCCCTCGATCTGATTCAGGCTTTCTGTAACGCTTTGCGCGCAATGGGCACATTCCATTCCTGTAATTTTTATAGTCTTCTTTCCAAGTACCGGTCCGCTTAATTTTTTCTTTTTCGTCTTCCGGCTGCTGGAACAGCTTCCTCCGGCAGGGCATCCTACACATTTCACTCCGCTTTTTTTAGCCTTGACCAGATAAGCAGCCGCTCCTCCCACTATAAGTATGAGAATAACCGCCGCAACAAGATTTTCCATTTATTCCAACTCCTTCTTTAACAGGAAGCGGCAGGCAAAGCTTAGCCGCCTTGCCCACCGCCAGTTACCTATTTCAATTTTCGCATTATGTATGCAAACTATATTCTGCCGCAAATTCCGTATCTGATTTACGTATTCTCCACAGAATGATCAGGGCAAATACAATGACCGCGATAAGTCCCGGAACAAAAGCTGTTCCAAGAGAACCAGTGGTGATCAATGTGCCGATCTGGTATACCGCGAAGGCAACCGTATATCCTGTGGCAAGTTGGAGACAAATACCTCCGAACAGCCATTTTCCGCTCTTCATCTCTGAGTTCATAGCTCCCAGTGCCGCAAAGCACGGCGGTGTATAAAGGTTGAACATCAGGTAGGCAAGAGCAGCCACTTTCGTAAGACCCATGATTGCTGCTACTTCATTTCCGCTTCCAACCAGCGCCAGTTCATCTGTATCGATCAGGTTGGTAACACCATAAACAACCGCAAGCGTACCAACTACGTTTTCCTTTGCGATAAATCCGGTGATAGCTGCAGCTGCAAGCTGCCATACGCCAAACCCAAGAGGAATGAACAGAATAGCAAACGGATGAGCTACAGAAGCCAGGATAGAGGTTCCCTCTGCTCCTTCTTCCACTAACTGGAACTGCCAGTTAAAGCTCTGCATGATCTGTACCACTGTATTGCACACCAGGATGATAGTTCCTGCTTTTATGATGTATGCTTTTCCACGCTCCAGCATGGATACAAGCGCTCTCTTCAGGCTTGGGATCTTATATTCCGGAAGCTCGATGATAAAGAAAGACTTTCTGTATTTCTGTCCTGTGATCTTTTTCACAAGAAGAGCGCCTAAAAGAACCAGCACAATACCTACCAGATACATGGTAGCAGATACCCACCATGCATCTGCAAAAAAGGCTCCGGCAAACAATGCGATTACAGGAATCTTGGCGCCACAGGGCATAAATGGTGTAAGCATGGCCGTTGTTCTGCGTTCTCTCTCATTTCGGATGGTACGGCATGCCATAACTCCCGGAATCGCACATCCGGTACCGATAACCATAGGAATTACGGATTTTCCAGAAAGACCAACGCGCTTAAAGATCGGGTCAAGCACTACTGTGGCACGGGCCATATAACCGCAGTCCTCCAACAGAGCGATCAGGAAATACATTACCATTACCAACGGCAGGAAGCCTACTACCGCACCAACACCGCCGATGATACCATCTACTAAAAGGGCATATAAAAGAGGATTGGCATTTTCCATCAATCCGCCTACCCAGCCCTGGAAAGTTTCAATCCAGGCAACCAGCCAGTCTGCGATCCAAGTACCCACAGTAGTCTGTGATATATAAAATACAAGGAAGATGATCGCCGCAAAGATTGGAATACCGATGATCTTATGTGTAATGATACTGTCAATTTTATCCTGTACGTTTTTATCCTTTGTAAACACCTTACGCTTTTCTACTTGTTTTACAATGCCATTGACAAATTCAAAGCGTTTTCTGTCTGCCGCCTCTACCGCAGCCTTGTCTTTCAGATTAATGTCAGCCTGCACATACGGGGCCTTCTGTCCTTTCCCCTTCAAAGCAGCGGCCGCGTTTACTACTTCTTTCAGTCCTTCATGGCCTGCGGAAGTGGAAATTGTCTTAATAACTGGACAGCCAAGCTTCTCAGACAAAAGCTTTTCATCAATCTTCGTCTGTTTCTTTTCCGTAACATCGCTCTTATTCAGGGCTACGACTACCGGAATACCCAGTTCCAGAAGCTGTGTGGTAAAAAACAGGCTTCGGCTTAAGTTCGTAGCGTCCACGATATTGATAATAGCATCCGGATTTTCATTTTTCACATAGCCGCTTGTAATACTCTCCTCAGAGGTGAAAGGCGACATAGAATATGCACCGGGAAGATCCACTGCGATCAGTTCCTCTCCTCCGCTGTAGTAATTCTTTTTGATCAGACTTTCCTTTCTTTCAACCGTAACGCCAGCCCAGTTTCCCACACGTTCGTTTCGACCGGTGAGGGCATTATACATGGTTGTTTTTCCGCTGTTGGGATTTCCCGCAAAAGCAATCCTCATAATCCAATAGTTCCTCCTTTTCCCTCAAATAAAAATTAGATATCGCTAATCAGAATTAGTTTTAACTAATTCTAGCTGGTAAAAAAACGGCGATAAAAATCACCATTTTTATATTGAAATAGCTTTCGCTAGATCAGTATCAATATTATAGCGTCCATCCTTAATGGAAACCACACAGCCACCCTTTAGATGTGAGACCACGGTAATCGGTTCGCCGCTGTAACATCCAAGAGAAAACAGAAATGCAGTCATCTCTTCGTCATCTGTGGCTATGTCCTTTATGATATATTCTTCGCCTTCTTTTGCATCCAGTAGATTCATATTGCTTACTCCTCCTGACCAATTTTTATATTGGTAAGTCTGTACTCCTTCCGCAGCTATTAACTTGCCGCATGTATTTTTCGCATATTGTTAGTATAATCTAACACATTAATATCTGTCAAGATTATTTTGTATTTTTATTAGAAAGCTCGATTTGGAATTTCTATTATGGTATAATGAGAACACTGACTAAAAAAATTATGAGGTGTAAGCTATGCATACCAATGAATCTGCTGAAAATTATCTGGAGACCATATTAATCCTCAGCAAACAGCGTCCGGTAGTACGTTCCGTTGACATTGCATCCGAACTGAATTTCAAGAAACCCAGCGTCAGTGTGGCAATGAAAAAGCTCAGGGAAAACGGTCATATTCAGGTTTCACCGGAAGGATACATCACCCTGACAAAGTCCGGAATGGAAATTGCCGAACGCATCTATGAACGCCACACTCTTTTGACCTCCTGGCTGGAACGTCTGGGTATCAATTCAGACACCGCTGCCAAGGATGCCTGCCGAATCGAGCATGTAATCAGTCCCCAAAGCTTTGAGGCGCTGAAAAATCATGTCAAACAGCCTCGTCAAAAGTAAGCATCCTACCTATCCCATCGGTAAACTCAGTCATTGCAGCCGCAGGACTGTACTTCCACACTTTTAATCTTTTCCCCATGAATATATCCTTCTGCTTTCAGTCCTGCTGTAATCACGGCATTCCAGTCTTTTGCAGACAGATGACGTACGGTTCCATTTTCCAGTTCGATGGTACACGTCTCTTCTGTCCCGCAGCCGGTATCGCAAACAATTCTGTACATATTTTTCCGACTGATCGCTCCGACCTCTTCAAGAGTATTCACCATCCGATACACCGTAGCAGCTCCAATCTTAGGGTCCATCTTAGAAGCTCTGTAATAAATCTCCTTACAGCAGGAACACTCTTCCTCCAGGATAATGTCTAGAAGCATCACCCGCTGCTTAGTTATTCTGCAGCCCCGCTCTTTCAGCTTTTGCAGCACCATCTCCTTTTGCATTTTTGTTCTTTGATAGTTCACGGATTCCTGCTTCTTTTTATTCTGTTTCAAAGCCTCCTGTACCATGTATCAGTCCTCCATTTCCAGTGGCAGTGTTCTTTTGTCTTTTTTATGCTTATGTAGTTTTAATTTTATATATGTTAATATAGTCTAACTTAGATTAGAAGTAAATAACTTTATTGACTATTTTTTCTCAATAAGCGCAAAAAAAGAAATCCCCAAAGGATTAAAGGGCCGAAACCCTGATCCTTTGGGGATATTTCCATTTTTATTATTTACTCAGACAGAATTTAATAATTCCATACAATATTGGTAAATTCGCTTATAGGTTTTCGTTGTATAGTGCAGGCCATCATCAATTCCACTGTCAACGCCTGTGGTGCTGGCATCGGTTCCATAACCGGTATTCATCAGATAGCTGTATGTGTCTATATAGGTATAAAGACCATCGCTGCAAAGTCCGGACCGGATCGCAGCATTAAAGCTTCTCACGCTCTCCTCCGGCCGGGAAGGCTTGCCGCTTGCCTGGATCAGTTTATTATTCACCGGATTTACAGACATGTAATAAAGTATGCAGCCCTTATCCTCTAATTCCTCGCCCAGCTCTTTCATATAGGAAATATAGCTGGAACTGCTGCTTAAATCATTTACACCCAGATTAAAGATCACTACCGTAGGTTTCGCTAAGATACCTGAAGAGCTGTTGCCTACCGCCTGCATAAGCTGCGTATATCCTGAAGATTTCAGCCATGACAATCCGCCGCCTTCCTGGCTGATAAAGGTCACACCTTTGGTAAGAAGCGTACCGAACTGGTTATACAGCGTATTCTCCATCCGGTGTGTCCTGGAATCTCCCACAAAGATGATCTGCTCGTACCTATACAAATCTGCCTGGGAAAGATTATCTCCGCTGATATCCTCCTCATAACTCCGGTTAAACGTAACTGCATATAAGTGCATGGACTGATTGACCTTTATTATCTCGCCTACTTCATACTGAGGGGAAACCGTCTGATTCGGCTGAGTAGACCAGCCCATCATCGTATAGGGCGGATTCGTGGTCATTCCCGGAAGGGACAAGCTGTTTCCTTCCCCTACCTGCACGGTTCTGTATATCGCTCCGCTGCTGTAATGGAGGGTTACTGTCACCTCTTTATTCTGAACAGCGTAAAAAGAAACATTTTTCGTCACGCTGTATTTCGTACCTGCACGGTTCGTTACAGAGGTTCCGTTTTTCCTGGTGCTCCATCCAAGATTTACATATCCCTCCCTGTCCGGAACACTTGGAAGAGTAACCTTTGTACCTTCTTCCACCCTCATCTTCAGACTTTTATATGTACTGTTGCTGCTGCCGTTTCCAAGATAGAAGTTCACTATATAATAATTGCTCTTACGGCGGACCGTGTAAAATCTGGTATTCTTTGTGATCTTTACTCTGGCTCCCTCTTTATAAAGAGGCGTCTTTCCGTTTTTTGTAGTCGTCCATCCTATGTTCTGATATCCAGCAGCATCCGGAAGGTCGGGAAGAATGATATAACTGTTTCTCGCTACCTTTTGGTTCAGCTTTTTGTAAGCGGAGCTTGTACTCGTTCCGCTGTTGTTGTTAAACAAAACCGTGTATGTAGCCACTTTTTTGCGTACTGCATACAGTGTGGTATTTTTCTTTATGGTCAGCGTCCTTCCTGCAAGGTACATGGGAGTGGTAGCGTTTTTCTTAGTAGACCACCCTAAAGCAGTATAACCGCTTACAGTAGGTACAGCCGGAAGCTTTATGGTATTTCCCTTCACCACTACAGTATCCAGAGCCTTAAAGGCAGAATTCTGCTGTCCCGATGGATTTGTGAACTTCACTGTGGCAGTGCTGGAAGTAGCATAGCGGATAATGTAGAAATCCATATTCCCATTGACCGTATATTTTTCACCGAATTCATACTCTACCGTTCTTCCGCCTTTTGTAGTCGTCCATCCGAAATTAACGTATTTGCTGTTTTCAAAATCAGGCATGATGATCGTCGTGCCTTTTGTGACTTTCATCTGCCCTCCGGAAAAGATGGCCGTTCCGCTGTTATTGTAGAAATTAACTGTATAGAGCCGCTCTCCCTGTACAGCATAAAGGGTAAGCACTCCATCTATAATATAATTGTCAATGTCTTCATCAGGAGACAGCCGCAGCTCCTCTCCTGCTTCCAGGACAATGGCGTCTTCATCCGGAGTATCAAGCGCAAGTTTCCAGCCGCTGCCTTCCAGTCCCTGCGAATCCGGAACCTGGGGCAGAACAATGGAATCACCCATCTTAGTAATGATATCCATATCACTTCCGTATGAATTTCCCGAATTATCTGCAAAGACAACTCTTACGGAATCGCCCTCCTCAAGGTCCCTCTCTGTTCCCAAAAGCGGCTCATCCGTGGTTCCCTGGGCTTCTTCGGAAAAAACTTCCACATCCGATGCCTGCGCATCCATGTTTGGTTCTTCTGCCGGCGTCTCTGCAAGTTGGTCTGATGAATCTGAAGAGTCCGAAAAACTTCCCGCATCTCCGGCATCCGTCTGCGGGGAAGCGCTCCCTGCCGCAGCTCCTGAGCTGAAAATATCTGTCAAATCTTCTCCCGCCGAAAAAGATGCGGCTGATACATTCACTGAGCCAACCAGCATCATTACAGCCATAAGCCAGCATATCACTTTTGCCCTTATCTTTTTTTCTTTTTTCTTATTATCCATAAATTCTCCTTAACTTAAGCTGGGATTTACAGTATACATTCAGAGCCTGTCCTGCCTTTTCAGCCGACAAGTATATAATAAGTATAAAGGATTCTCTCCCATCTTTCAATTGTTTAAATGGGGGATTATTCCTCTTATCTTATATCCTCCTACTTATATAATGCATAAAACTTCCATTTTATTGCATGGAAATCTAAAAATTTTTGTTTTTTTTCAGGAACAATAGAAAGAAAAAAAGAGCCTATCCGGTCCATCATAATGATTTCCGGATAAGCCCTCAGTTTTTACTTTTCGACCTTATATGGTATACTTTCCTGCCGGTTTTAAAGAGTCTTTATAAATCTCATAAAAGCCTCTCGTCCTTCTTTGGTACACTTGTATACGCCGGCATCCTCAAGAACATGTACGAATACGTTCCCTACTTCTTTGCGAAGCACATCTTTAATATTATCTTTATCAAGTTTGTCATATTTTGGCATAAATTCCGCAGCCCAGGCAGCGTGCTTTTCTATCTTTTCGTTGGAAGCGATATCTTTTCCTTCCAGTATATATTCCTCTAAAAGCTCCAGTTCTTCCTTTAATCGTGCAGGCAGTACGGCGAGCCCCATCACCTCGATCAAACCGATATTTTCTTTTTTAATATGATGATACTGGGCATGAGGATGGTAAACCCCAAGGGGATGCTCCTCTGTAGTAATATTGTTCCGCAGCGTCAGATCCAGCTCATAGGTATCTCCTACTTTACGTGCAATAGGCGTAATGGTATTATGGGGTTCTCCGTCTGTCTCGGCAAAAATAAATGCCTCCTCATCTGTATATCCTCTCCACACCTCAAGTACATGGGTGGCCAGATCGATCAGGCGCTTCTCATCCTTATGACGGATACGCAGTACAGAAAGAGGCCATTTTACGATTCCAGCCTCCACATCTTCGTATCCTGGAACAGTCACTGTTTTTTCTATAGGCGCTTTTGCCATTGCAAAAGTATAGTGACCTCCCTGGAAATGGTCGTGGCTTAAAATAGAGCCTCCTACAATGGGGAGATCCGCATTTGAGCCAAGAAAATAATGAGGAAACAGCTTTACAAAATCAAAGAGTTTCACAAATGCATTTCTCTCGATCTTCATGGGCGTATGTTGGCAGTTAAAGACAATGCAGTGCTCATTATAATACACATACGGCGAGTACTGGAAGCCCCAGGGACTGTCATTGATCGTAATAGGAATAATCCTGTGGTTTTCCCTGGCGGGATGGTTCACCCTTCCTGCATATCCTTCGTTTTCCGGGCAGAGCAGGCATTTGGGATAGCTGCTGGCTTTGGCGTTCTTTGCAGCCGCGATTGCCTTTGGATCTTTTTCTGGCTTGGAAAGATTAATGGTAATATCAATCTGTCCGTATTCGCTGTCCACAGTCCACTTCTGATCTTTTTTTACACGGTAGCGGCGTATATAGTCGCTGTCCTGGCTGAGTTTATAGAAATAGTCTGTAGCCTCCTGGGGGCTTGTCTGATATCTGTTCCAAAATTCCTTCTGAACCTGGGCCGGGCGGGGCATGAGGCAGTTCATCAGCTTCGTATCAAACAGATCCCTATATACGATGCTGTCCTCGATCAAACCTCTTTTTACTGCCTCGTCAAGCAGCTCCTTTAGTACTTCTTCCAGTTGTATATCCGTATAATCTTCTTCTGGTTCCTGATATTCCTCTTCTTTAAAAACATCCAGAAGAAGATTTGTCGTATAATTTTTTTCACATGCAGGTGTCAGCCCCGTTTCTATCCCATACTGAACCAGCTTTTTTATATTTTCATTTAACATTTCCTGTCCCCCTTAAGTGGATGAATATACGTCAAGCGGTATTCGCAGTACCCACAGGGTACGCGTCCGCTTCGCGGCTTCTTAAAAGAGGCGCTTCCCTCTTCTAAGCCAGGCAAGTCCCCGCCCCAGCTTACTGCTTTACGCAGTATGAAACCGGGTACTTTCCTGATTCGGCTAAAAAGATATGCCGGATGCTTACAGTTTTCTTGCTCCGTCTCCGATATCTACAACATAGAACTCAGCCTCATGGCCTACTTTTTCCTTATATTCTCTGCCAATCGTCTCAATAAAGCCATCTACTGCATCATTTTTTACAATGCTCACAGTGCAGCCGCCGAAGCCGCCGCCTGTAATACGGGAGCCGATCACTCCCGGAATCTTCCAGGCAAGATCCACCAGAATATCAATCTCTTCACAGGAAACTTCATAATCATCCCGCAGAGATACGTGAGAAGCATTCATCAGCTTTCCAAATTCTTCTATATTATTCTCTTTCAGTGCCTTTACTGCTTTAATGGTTCTCTGGTTCTCATATACTGCATGTTTTGCCCTCTTGCAGCATACAGGATCCTGGATGGCATCCTTGTTAGCCTCAAATTCTTCTTCTGTAAGCTCGCCAAGAGCTTTTATATCCAGCACCTTCTGTAAATCTTTCACCGCGCTCTCGCACTCGTTTCTTCTGTCGTTATATGCAGATCCTACCAGGCTGTGTTTTACCTTGCTGTTTGTAATAACGATCTTTGCATCCGGCAGCTTCACCGGAGCGTATTCAAATTCCAGGGTACTTGTATCTAAAAAGATCGCGCAGTCCTTCTTCCCCATAGCGCTAGCAAACTGGTCCATAATGCCGCAGTTCATTCCGTTGAAATTATTTTCTGAATACTGACCGATAAGCGCCAGCTCCTGCATAGTAAGCTCAGTAAATCCAAACATGTCTTTAAGCATTACCCCTGTTAAAACTTCCAGAGAAGCGGATGAGGAAAGCCCTGAGCCGTTGGGAATGTTTCCGTAAATCAGGAAATCCACTCCGAAGGGCAGCTTATACCCTCTTTTTTCAAATGTCCACATAACTCCTTTTGGATAATTGGTCCATCCCGCCTGTTCAGATGGAACAAGGTCTTCCAGAGATGATTCGATCACTCCCAGCTTGGAAAAATTTACGGAGTAAAAACGAAGTTTATTATCCTCTCTCTTTCTGGCCACACCGTAGGTTCCAATAGTCAATGCACATGGAAAAACATGGCCGCCGTTATAATCCGTATGCTCTCCAATGAGATTCACTCTCCCCGGAGCAAAATAACTTCGGATCTCTCCTCCTTCGCCGTAAATCTCCTGGAATTTCTCCAATAATTCTTTTTGCATGCTCTGCATCCTCCTTATATGAATTTTAATGATCCAAGGCTTCCATATAACTGATAAATATGTTTCCCGCTTTTTCAAACAGAGCCGTACTGTCATTCATTCCATACGGTTTCACTTCTCCCGTCGCCGGATCATAAAGATACGTATTATACTCATCATAACCGATGATCACAACGCTGGTGTTTGCTCCGGTCTTAGCGATCACTGCCCTCTGGGCGCTGACCTCGTACAGAACGCTGTCCAGAGTGCACCCGGAAAGGTCGATCACAGTTCCATTTTCCCCTAGACCTTCCTGAAGCCGCTGTACATCCCAGACGCCTGTGCGTATTACCTCCGGCACATCTTCTATGTTAAGCTGCAGCTTTGTTCTCTTATTGCCGCGTTCCCATACATACTGCTGCTCTTTATTAAGGACAACTCCATACTGTTCGTCCGCCTGCCGTACCGCTTCTGCCGGATCTGCGAAAGTGCTGTAAAGCCCGCCGTTTGCATAAACATAATAGATTTCTCCATCTGAAACCTGTGTGTCAAGGGCAATGACATGCTCGTCCACGCTGCGTATTTTTGCCGCCATCACAAGAGGATTATCCGTAGCCGGAGCATCTTCAAAAGCAAGGCGTACCTGCACCCCTGTCCTTTCAACAGAAACCAGTTCAATGTTGATCAGATTTGCCGATGTATTTTGATTATTCATGATATTATCTTTTTTACGGAAAGTGTATCCACTTCCTGACTTTGAAGAAAGTTCAAATTCTGCCATGGACTCTCCCACGGTAATATCCGTGATATAAAGCCCGTCCTCATGGTACTCCTTTTTCACTTCGCCTTCAAAGCTTTCTATTCTAAGGGTATGGATGCCTTCTACCTCATGGGCGTTCTCATCCACGATGATATCTCCGTCCAGGATGTTTCCATAAACCAGATCCTCATTCATAAACCCCAAAGGACGAAGCTGCTGCTTTCCTTCTGGTTCAATAAAACGGGTAGAAAGTGTATTGAAATCAATCATCTTTATTTTTCCTGCATCCTCGCCTTCCGCCACCAGCCACGCTGCGTGGGCATTTGTCTCGGATACAGCAAAGTGATTCTTGTCAATTCCTTCCTCAAGAACTTGATAAGTACCGCCTTCTATGTCCACCTGGTATAGTTTTTCTGCAAACAGAAGAAACAGTTGGTTATCCTGGCTGACATAGGACAAGGTTCCCAGATCTTTCTTTAAAAACTCGTAGGATTCCGTACTGGGGATAAAAACTCTTTCCTCCACTGCATTCTGGTCATTGCTGTAATGATAAACAGAAATACCGCTGTAGCCTTCATGATTTCCCCGGTTCATATAACCATAAAGTACAAAATCCACGTCTCCGTTTTCTTCTACCCGGATAATCTGTATATCGTGTTCGTTTCTGGAATCTCTGAAATCTCCGTTTTCCTCTTTACGGAAGCTGAAGATTTTTACAATCTTCCCGTTTTCCGGCGAATATGACCAAAGATCCCCCTGCTGTACAAAGGCAACAACGCTGGCGTCTTCATTTGCCATATAAGAAACATCTCTCTCCCGGATTCCCAGCATCAGTCCATCATCTGTGACTACGGGAAGGTTGGGATCAAAAATCTGATTTACAGATCTCTCGAAATCCAACAGCATGATCCTGGATTCTGTGTACCTCATCCGGTAAAATTCCTCTACGTCATAAAGTTCTGTATTTCCTTCTGAATTTCTCGCCGTAATCTGATAGTTCAAAGAGATGCTGGCCGTCGTCTCATTGATCTCGTTGATCACCGGGATCCCTCTCTTGGCTATGGTTGGAGAAAGACTTCCCCAGCTTACTTCTGAAAGGCTGGAATGAATGGAAATATCAGCATAATTTGTAGCGCCCTGGTTTTCCTCCGGTTCCAGATAACTTGCCAGATTATCTGCCGCACTTTTATTCAGGCAGGTTTCAGAAAAATTCTGGACAAAATTAACATACTGCGCCGTATTTGTCTGTGAACGGGAAACCACCCTTGTGTAATAAAAGGCATCTCCGCTGTCCGTATCCAGCGTGACCTGCATAGAATACTCCTGATTCATGCGCAGGTCGCTCTCAATGGCCGCCGTTGCCTCAAGATAGCTGCCGTTGGTGTTCAGGCTGTTTATTCTTCTATTTTCAAGGACCTTGCTTCCGTCTGACGTACGGATTTCGTAAGACAGGCTGTTTACTTTCTCATTATATGGGTTTACCACAAATGTAATCTCCTTTGTAGTGTCCAAAGGAGTGATGCAGTCCCGGATAAAATCCGTCTGCATTTCCTGCCTGTATCCATACATCCTGTTTGCGTAAGCGCCGCCGATATTCACCATAAGCTCCGGCAGAACAGGATCGTTCATATCAGAACGGTCGTCCGTCGTTTCACTGTTCAGCAAAAAAGCGGTCCCCGCCACGCCTAACACGAAAATCAATGCGAGTACCACGATTCTGCGTAAAATATACTTCATTCTATACTCCCTTTCCTGTGGGGTTCTCTTCTGTCATATTAAGCAGCCGCAAAAGGGTTGGATCTGCATTCAGCTCGTCCAGCATTTCCTTAAGACGGTGCATATCTTTTCTGTTTCCGGTTTTTACCGCCCGTATCAGCAGATTTTTCGGAGTATGCTCCATATCAATAAATTCCAGGATCTGTACGTCATACCCCCATGCCTTTAAAATCTCTGCACGTATCCCATCTGTGAGCAGGGCGCTCATCCGCTCTTTTAATATACCATACTTTAACACAGGAGCAAGCATTTCGTTTTTTATCTGGCCATTCAGTTCATGCTGGCAGCACGGAACAGACAGGATGACCTTTGCATTCCATTTCACTGCCTTTGCCAGCGCATAATCTGTCGCCGTGTCGCAGGCATGCAAAGTCACGACCATGTCCACTTCCCCTGTTCCTTCATAGTCGGCAATATCTCCCTGATAAAAATGAAGTTTCTCATATCCATATTTTTCTGCCAGACGGCTGCAATTTTCGATCACATCTTTTTTCAGATCAAGGCCGATAATATTCACATCGTATCCCTTAAGTTCTCTCAGATAATAGTACATAGCGAAAGTCAGATAGGATTTCCCGCAGCCAAAATCCAGGATCGTAACCTCCCGTTCCCTGGAGAGCTTAGGGAGAATGTCTTCTATAAACTCCAGGAAACGGTTTATCTGCTTAAATTTATCATATTTAGCGGCCGCCACTTTCCCGCCCGCTGTCATCACACCGAGATCCATTAAAAACGGAACTTCTTTGCCCTCTTTTAAAATATAATTTTTCACCCGGTTATGAGACAGGATCTTCACCGGTGCGCAAGCCTCATGGATACGTGTCTTTATAGTCGCCTTTCCTTTTTTGCTCACCAGGATGCTTCCGTCTTTATACCGCCCCTGTACCTGCAGCTGCCGGAATGTGGAAGATAAGGCGTCTTCTATATAAGCAATGATCTCGTCACGCTTATAATTTTTATGCAGAACCTTCGTCCCCTCCATGGCGGAAGCCTGATAATAGATGTTTCCTTTTTGCTCTACCGGGCGTATTTTTACCTTGGATACACCTTCTTTTATCCGGCTTTGACTTAAGACAGCCTGTATAAGCTGCTCATTTATCTGTTCCTCTAAAAACTCTCTTATGGTTTTCATTCTTATGGCTCCTGAGTTAAAAATAGTGTCTGCATCTGTGCCGGCGGCACCTTCTTCTGGAAATTTCCTGATATAAAAGTACCTGGATCAGATCATCCAGAAAATTTCCCGGAACTTCCTGAGCCGCCATTTCCGGCTCCACTTCTTTGCGTATCTGCAAGCAGAGATGATACAGCATATACTTATCCGGATATTCATCATACAGCCTGCTGCCTTCATAATCAAGGCGCTGACATTCCGCCTCCACTTTTTCCTGTATTTTTCTGGCAGCTTCCGGATAGTAAGATTTCATCAGGTCAAATTCTTTTTCCTGTATTTTTTCACCATCGTAAAGCATGGGATTTGCATATGCTACATAAAATGGAAAATACTTATCATAATACATACAAAAACCTGGATTCCTTCCATTTATCTATTTCAGTATATGCAGTTCTTTTCCATTCTGCCATTGCTTTCCCATTTCCGCTTTTACGCATCTTTTTTTGATTTTAGCTGAGTTTTCTGACCAGTCCCTGGGTGAGGCGTACGCTGTGCTCAATGGCCTTTGCCTCAAACTCTGCATAATCCATCTGTGCGCTTCCGTCCGCTTTATCTGAAATCGCTCTTACAATAAGAAAAGGAACGTTATTTAAATACGCAGTATGTCCAATGGACGCTCCTTCCATCTCAACTGCAAAAGCTCCTGTATTTTTTATGATTTCATCCTTAACGTCTTTATCTGATACGAACTGATCCCCGGAAGCAATCCTTCCTTCAAACACCTGGATCTCAGGATTTACTTCACGGCATACCTTAAGAGCCTCCTCACGCATCCTTACATTTGCCTGGAAAGAAAATTCCTCCATCTGAGGAATCTGACACTTAGGGTATCCAAAGCCTGTAGCATCCATATCATGATGGACGACATCTGTGGAAAGGACGATGTCTCCAATATTAATTTCATTGTTCAGGCTGCCTGCGATTCCTGTGTTAATGATCGCCTCCACCTGAAATGTATCGATCAGGATCTGTGTACAGACAGCCGCATTTACCTTTCCTATTCCGGACCGTACCACAACTGCCGCCTTTCCTTCAAGCACTCCTTCATAAAATTCCATGGATGCTTTCCGGCTGACCTTAACTTCACTCATTTTCTCCTTGAGGCAGGAAACCTCCTCCTCCATTGCGCCTATAATACCTATTGCTCCCATATAGATAATAATCCTTTCTGCTTTAAAAAATGTAATTTTGTATTTTTTGCGTCTGTTCTGCTTGATTTCCCATTGCTTTTAACGCTTGTTCAAATTCGCGCTTCGCTTTTGGCTCGCGCTCATTAAGTACTCTCATTATACCAAAAGTTTGGGGTTTATCAAATATTAAATTCAGGGAAGGAAGGAGGGATTATTTGGGGTGGAAACTTAGAAAATACTCTGCTATAATGAGTGGCGAACTTAATATTTTAGATGTGATTTTATTAAGAGTAGGAGGAATATTTATGCTTTATAAAACAAAAGGTGTCTGTTCACAGGTCATCGAATTTGAAATTACAGAAGATCACAAAGTACACAATGTAAGCTTTATCGGCGGATGTTCCGGAAATACACAGGGCGTTGCCCGTCTGGTAGAAGGAATGGATGCCAATGAGGCGATCAGCCGTCTGGAAGGAATCAAATGCGGCCACAGACCGACCTCTTGCCCTGACCAGCTTGCTATTGCGCTCAAAAATGCTTTGGCATAACCCTTTTATAAACAGATCAGAAAATATAGGCAGCGAAATATCTCATATATTTCACTGTCTTTTTTCTTGCAGAAAAGGCTTCAAGGATGACACGCTCCTAAATCTGTTCTTTGATATGTAAAGATATGGCATGGTGTCCAAACCATGCCATACCAAACAGCAAAACTTTACGATTTTCATCGTTCTAATATTCAGCTCTTTACCTACGCGAAACTAAATATCTGTACGATCCCATTTATCACATAGGGATTGGATCTCCCGGGAAAATTTTTCAAGGTCTTTGTTGGGACACCCTTCGTTCTTTTTTATCACGCTCATCAAGCGGTGTCCAAGAGAAACAAGCTTCTCGAAGGCACGTGCCGCTTTCGCCGCTTTCAAAGTAGCGGTTGCTTTCTGGGCCTTTATTCCCTGCGCCTCATAAATACAGAAATTCCCCGCAAGATCATAAACCGTTCCGCTGAAAGGAGCCATTGTGCTATAGCCTAACTCCTCAAGACGTTTCGCAAAGATTTCTGTCACGCTGTCCTCTCCATGTGTAACAAAAATCTTTTTCGGTGTTTTTTGGAAAGCCCCTGCCCAATCCAGCAGGCCATTTACATCCGCATGGCCGCTGATTCCTGGCATCTGACGGATTTCTGCCGCCACATGTACAGGTTCACCGAATAACTTTACTTCCGTTGCCCCCTCAAGGAGGGAACGTCCTAAAGTCCCAATCGCCTGGTATCCTACAAAAAGTATTGTATTTTGACTTCCCCAAAGGTTATGTTTTAAATGATGCTTGATACGTCCTGCATCACACATTCCACTTGCTGAGATGATGACCTTACATTCATCATCTGCATTGATGGCTTTGGAATCTTCACTGGTAACAGATGTCCTAAGCCCCGGAAAACTCAATGGATTGATTCCTTTTTTTATTAATTCCAATGCTTCCTCGTCAAAGCAGTCGTATTCATGTTCAGCAAATATCGTAGTGGCTTCATTTGCCAGAGGACTGTCTACATATACTTTAAAATTATCATGTCCATGGACGCGTCCCTCCGCCTTTATCTGACGGATAAAATATAACATTTCCTGGGTACGCCCCACTGCAAAAGAAGGAATCACAAGATTTCCGCCTCTGTCAAAAGTCTTCTGTATCACTTCCGCCAGTGTTCCTACATAATCCGGTCTTTCCCCATGGCTTCTGTCACCGTAGGTAGATTCCATGATCACATAGTCCGCTTCGTGAAGATACTGTGGATTTTTGATCAAAGGCTGATTTTTATTTCCAATATCTCCAGAAAA
>CALIZJ010000320.1 GCA_938028845.1 uncultured Blautia sp. | reverse complement strand
AAACGATATCGGCGGGACTTATGTGGAGATCGATCTGACCAATCAGCGTATGCTTTTTTATAAAGATGGAATCGCTATTGTGGATACCCCGGTAGTTACCGGAAATCCTAATATCCAGGGAAATGAGACGCCTACAGGATGTTTTGCCATAGATGGGATGAAATCCCCGTCCGTGCTCACTGGGGAGGGATATGCACAGGCGGTTACTTACTGGATGCCTTTCGCAGGAAATGTGGGAATCCATGACGCCACCTGGAGGTCGGATTTCGGCGGGAGTATTTATATTTTTAACGGTTCCCACGGATGTGTGAACACGCCTTACGACCAGGCACGGATCATATATGAAAATATCGGCATCGGAGCGCCGGTAGTTGTGTATAAATAAAGGAGATAGAAGTGTGAAAGTAAACTTTCACAGCTACCATTATTGGCGCAGCGGGTGCGTCAAAAGGAGGAAAAAATGAATATCGTTGTATTAGCAGGCGGGACCAGTACGGAGCGGGAAATTTCCATCAGTACAGGAAACGGAGTCTGCCGCGCCCTTCGACAGAGAGGACACAAGGCAGTCCTGGTGGACATTTTCTGCGGTGTGGAAGGAGTAGACTGGGAGGATCCTTTCCCAAAGGAATACGATGTGGACGCCGCTGTGGCTTATATGAAAGGGTTTGACGAAAAGATCAAGGACATGGAAAAGACCAGAAGGAACTTTTTCGGCCCTAATGTTATAGCGCTTTGCGAGAAGGCGGATATTGTGTTTTTAGGACTTCACGGAGCAAATGGAGAAGACGGGAAAGTACAGGCCGCTTTTGACCTAATGGGAATCAAATATACCGGAACCGGATATTTAAGCAGCGCCCTTGCCATGGATAAGGGCATTACCAAGCAGATGTTTCTTATGAACCACGTTCCCACTCCGAAAGGGACGACTATGGAAAAGAAATCCTATACCACGGATCTGCATGAACTTGGCATGGAATTTCCTGTTGTGGTGAAAACCTGCTGCGGCGGTTCCAGCGTAGGCGTATATATGGTCAATGACCAGGCTGAATATGAGAAAGCACTTCAGGAAGCTTTTTCTTATGAAGACGAAGTAGTTGTGGAAGAGTATATTAAGGGAAGGGAATTTTCTGTGGCGGTTGTGGACGGAAAGGCATATCCAATTATTGAGATCGCTCCTTTAGAAGGCTTCTATGATTATAAGAACAAGTATCAGGCAGGTTCTACTATTGAGACCTGTCCGGCGGATCTGTCGCCGGAACTGACGGAAATTATGCAGAAATACGCGGAGCTTGGAGCGAAAGCCCTGTCTCTTGAGGCATACTGCAGACTTGACTTTATGATGAAAGAAAACGGAGAAATGTACTGCCTGGAAGCTAACACCCTGCCGGGGATGACGCCTACCAGCCTGATCCCTCAGGAGGCGCAGGTTTTGGGAATGGATTATCCGCAGTTATGCGAGGAACTTATCCGGGTTTCCCTGAAAAAATATAACGAATCCGAGAAATAAGGGCGAAAGTTTGGAAGGCGACTTCCAAATCTACCTGTATGGCGCAGGCAACGGTTACCGGTCGCAAGGGGACCAGCAACGGGGCAATTTGACATATAAAGAACAAATTGCCTTTTGGATCACATCGGTCTGCAACCACGCAGCAAGTACGTGGTTTGGGTGTGACATGTAACCGTCAATGTACTCTGTGAGTAAAATGCGCCAAAAAGGAGGAAAAGATGAAGAATTTAACATTAGAAAATCTGACCCGGGTGTGCCATGGCGCTTATTATGGCGAAGAAAGCCAGATACATACAGAAGTGACGGCCATTACCACAGACAGCCGTACCGTAGAGCCGGGCTGTCTCTTCGTACCCATTGTGGGAACACGCGTGGACGGCCATGACTTTATTTTGGATGTCATAGAAAAGGGGGCATATGCCACTTTATCAGAAAAAGTGCTGCCGGATGCCTCTTTTCCTTACATTCTGGTGGCCTCTGCCCTCCAGGCGGTAAAGGACATCGCAGAGTTCTATCTTAGCCAGCTTAATATCCCGGTAGTGGGAATTACGGGAAGCGTTGGAAAAACCAGTACCAAGGAAGCCATCGCGTCTGTTTTAAAAGAAAAATATAAAACTTTAAAGACCCAGGGAAATTTTAACAATGAACTGGGGCTTCCCCTTACCGTTTTCCGCCTTCGGGAGGATGATGAAATTGCTGTTTTAGAAATGGGAATCAGTGATTTCGGAGAAATGAGCCGGCTGGCAAAAGTGGCAAGACCGGATACCTGTGTAATTACGAATATAGGAACCTGCCATCTGGAAAATCTTGGGGACAGGGACGGAGTATTAAAAGCGAAGACAGAGGTGTTTGGCTACTTAAAGGAAAAGGGACAGATCATCTTAAACGGCGACGACGATAAACTTCAGACTATAAAAGAATATAAGGGGATAAAGCCTGTATTCTTCGGTTTGGATGAAAAGAATGAAGTATATGCAGATGAGATCGTAAGCTGCGGATTAAAAGGTACCAGGTGCCGGATACATTTAGGGGACAGAGTTTTTTCAGTATTGGTTCCTGTGCCTGGCAGACATATGGTATACAATGCTCTGGCAGCCGCGGCGGTAGGACGTATCTACGGACTGACAGATGAAGAGATCCGTCAGGGAATCGAAAGCCTTGAGACTCTTAGCGGGCGTTTTCACATTATCGAGACAGATCAGTTTTTAATTGTAGATGACTGTTATAATGCCAATCCTATGTCCATGAAAGCCTCTTTAGATGTGCTTTCAGAGGGAAGCGGCCGGAGGGTGGCTATTCTGGGCGACATGGGAGAGCTGGGAGAAAATGAAGTGCAGCTTCACCGGCAGGTGGGAGAACACGCAGGAAAATGCGGCATTGATCTTTGTATCTGCGCAGGAGCCCTTTCCCGTCATATAGCAGAAGGGGCAAGGGAAGCAAACCCGGATCTTGAGATTATTTATGAAGAGAGCAGGGAAGCACTTCTTGCAAAGCTTCCTTCTTATTTACAAAAAGGAGATACAATCCTTGTAAAAGCGTCCCATTTTATGGGATTTGAGGAAATTGTAAAGGTATTACAGGAAATATAGGGAAATGAAAGCTGCCGCAGAGAAAAACGGCAGCTTTTGTTGTATAGAACTGATTTGTGCTGCGCAGGTTTACGACTGGTGAAAATCTGTGAAAAAAGCCTGGTGATGCAGGTTCCTGGGAGAATTTGACGAACGATTTTTGTTCCATGCTAAGAGGGAGAGAGGTATAATATTCCTACAATGTTCAAGGAGGGTATTATGCTGGAAAAAATCATGAACCTGCACATATTGCTCTACTGCATGGCAGCCCTTGGGGCGATGGGAGCAATAGGGATGTTGGCCACGCACCTTACCTACAGAAGAATGCTGCATAAAACAGACAGCACAGGAAACCTGAAAGAAAAATGGCTGAGCCTTTGGAAAACAAGAGACAAGCTTCTGCACCGTATGAACCGCCTGGTATGGTATCCGGCGCTTTTTTCCACGCTGTTTTTTGTTCTGGCGGTTATTTTTACCTCCAGGCTACCAGGGCAGGAAGGGCTGCCTCTCCGGTACCTTTATATTGGGACCGCAGTTCCGATCACGCTTCTTGTGCTGCGCCAGGCATTGGATGTCTCCTACATGGAAGAGCTGATTATGAATTCTCTGGCAGATTATGTAGAGCGTGCAAGAGCATGGGTGGAAGATGTTCCGGCACCCCAAAAGCCGGATCCAGTGCTTCAGGAGGAGATGGTGGAGCGGATTACTGCCAGTATCCGGCAGACTGCGGCTACAGGGAGCCATTTTAGCAAAATGCTGTCCCCTGAGGAGGAAGAAATCATGAGGGAGATTATTCGTGAGTTTATGAATTGATTTAACTTGTAGAAAATTCCTATATTTGTTATACTAAGACAGAAGAAGCCTGCACCGATTCTATCGGTGTCAGAGAAATTCCATATTAAAAGGAGAGAGAGCCATGAGTAAAGTTACGTTTGATTATTCAAAAGCAGGCTGTTTTATTGCAGACCACGAAGTGGAAGCCATGAAGGTTCTGGCAGAAGCTGCTAAGGAGACCTTGGTTTCTAAGACTGGAGCAGGAAACGACTTCCTTGGATGGATCGACCTTCCGGTAGATTACGACAAGGAAGAGTTCACACGGATCAAAGCAGCAGCGAAAAAAATCCAGGAAGATTCAGAAGTGCTGCTGGTTATCGGTATTGGCGGTTCCTACCTTGGGGCAAGAGCTGCGATTGAATTTTTAAGACATGGTTTCTATAATAACGTATCAAAAGAGATCCGTAAAACTCCGGAAATTTATTTCGTAGGAAACAGCATCAGCAGCAGCTATATCAAAGGGCTGATAGATGTGATTGGAGACAGGGATTTCTCTATTAATATGATATCTAAATCAGGAACGACCACAGAGCCGGCTATCGCTTTCCGTGTGTTTAAAGAAATGCTTGAAAAGAAATACGGAAAGGAAGGGGCTGCGGCAAGGATATATGCCACTACTGATAAAGCAAAGGGTGCATTAAAGAAAGTGGCTGACGAGGAAGGATACGAAGAATTCGTAGTGCCGGACGATGTAGGCGGACGTTTCTCCGTTCTTACGGCTGTAGGCCTTCTCCCCATCGCAGTAAGCGGCGCAGATATTGACAAATTAATGGAGGGCGCTGCTTCTGGACGCGACATTGCCCTGAATCATGCATTTGAAGACAACGACGCTATGAAATATGCGGCAATCCGCAACATTCTTCTGCGCAAAGGTAAGACAGTGGAAGTTCTTGCCAACTATGAGCCAAGCCTTCACTATATCAATGAGTGGTGGAAGCAGCTTTACGGCGAGAGCGAAGGAAAAGACCAGAAAGGTATTTTCCCGGCTGCAGTAGATCTTACCACAGACCTTCATTCCATGGGACAGTTTATCCAGGATGGAAACCGTATTCTTTTTGAGACGGTTATGAATGTAGAGAAATCCAGTGCAGAGATTACCATTGGTGAGGAGCCGGTGGATCTGGACGGTTTGAACTATCTTGCAGGAAAGACCGTTGATTTTGTAAATAAAAGCGCTATGAACGGAACCATCCTTGCCCACACAGATGGACAGGTTCCGAACCTTAAAGTAAACATTCCGGAGCAGAATGAATTCTATCTGGGACAGTTATTCTATTTCTTTGAGTTTGCATGCGGTGTCAGCGGCTATCTGCTGGGAGTAAATCCATTTAATCAGCCAGGCGTGGAAAGCTATAAGAAGAACATGTTCGCCCTTCTTGGCAAGCCAGGCTATGAAGCAGAAAGAGAAGAACTCTTAAAGAGATTATAATGAAAATCGTAATATTAGAAGCGGAAAGTTTGGGTGAGGACATGGTCTTCACCCCTTTTCATAAATGCGGAGACGTGGTGATTTACCCATCCACGAAGGCGGAGGAAGTTCCAGAGCGCACAGCGGACGCGGATATCATCGTGGCGAACAAGGTTCCCATTTGTGAGAAAACCATCGGACAGGCAAAGAATTTAAAACTGGTGTGTCTTACTGCCACAGGGATTAATAACCTGGATGGAGAATATCTGAAAAAAAGAGGGATAGCAGCGTATAATGTAGCGGGCTATTCCACCAACGGTGTGGCACAGCATACTTTTGCCCTTTTGTTTTATGTGCTGGAAAAACTGAACTACTATGACCGCTATGTAAAGTCCGGAGAGTATGCCAGAGGAGAGTGTTTTTCCCATTTTGGACAGAGCTTTTGTGAATTGGACGGAAAAACCTGGGGAATCATCGGACTTGGGGCCATTGGGAGAAGAGTGGCGGAGATTGCCTCTGTATTTGGCTGCCATGTGATCTGTTATTCGGCTTCGGGAGGAAGGTACGATTCTCCTTATGAGCAGGTGGAGTTTGACGAGCTTTTAAGACGGTCGGATTTTCTTTCTATTCATGCTCCGCTAAATGCCTATACGGAAAATCTTATGACTATGGACGCATTTGAAAAGATGAAAGAAAGCGCCATTCTTATCAATGTTGCCAGGGGACCTATTGTAAATGAGACAGACCTTTACCATGCGCTGACCCAGGGAAAAATTGCAGGTGCGGCGCTGGATGTGCTCTCAAAAGAGCCTATGGATCCATCTAATCCACTTCTAAAGATCCAGGACAGCAATAAACTCCTTATCACTCCCCATATCGGCTGGGCCGCTAAGGA
>CALIZJ010000319.1 GCA_938028845.1 uncultured Blautia sp. | reverse complement strand
CAGCATCACTCCCATAGAGGATAACAGGCAGCAGGAAAGATTTGCCATGGCAAGAATGACCCATGAATATTCCCGATTCTTTTCCATAAGGATGCACAGGCAAAGGTAAATCAAAAGGGGAAGGAATCCGGCAGCCAAAAGCGCCTTTCCCTGCCAGATGCGGACCATCTGGAAATTCCCCCCATTGTAAACAGAAAAACCAGCAAACCAGCTAAGCAGCGCCGCAAAAACAAGGAAAATTCCCTGGGCGCTTTTTTCTCCTTTAAACCATTTCTTTCCAAACTGGTGGAAGATCAGATATATCATAGGAAAAAACACAGCCGGGAAAACCGTATGGGCGGTGATTGCCGGATGAAGGTCTCCAAGAAGCTGGCTGATCACAGCCAAAAAAACCGGAAAAGGCGACAGCACGTACCGGCTGGGGAGGGAGGGATAAGGCATCCCTGTATACGGATTTATGACAAAAATAGTATCACTGTAAACAGCCGCCGAAGCCGCTCCCACATAAAAGGAATCATCCGCATCCATATGCGCATACCGGACCACTACGTAAATCTGTACTCCGATAAGAACAACTGCAACCCACAGATAGGGGGAGGCTTTCTTTATCCCCTCCCCTATCTGGCTTACCAAACGTGTCCGCTCTTTAAAAAGACAAATTCCGCCCCACACTGCCGCTGCCCCTGAGAGCACTCCATAAGCTGCGGTCAGCACATGCAGGCTCGCTTTCAAAAAAAGCAGCGGAAGAATAAGAACCTCCGACATGGCAAATAAAAGCACATAGCCCATCAAAAAGCTCTCTCCCAATGTATACGTTTCTTTTTTTCTCACCAGGCAGCCGCCTGCACAAGCAGGCACCAAAACCAGCCATAGAAGCGCCAGCACTCCTTTTACTGCCATTCCCATATCAGCTCTCCAATTCCTTTTCCATGATTCCCATGGCAATCTTTTCCGCCGTGATCGGCAGTTCCCGGATTCTTACCCCCGTAGCGTTATAGATTGCATTTGCAATAGCAGGGCAAGGGGTATCGATCACCAGCTCTCCTATGGATTTTGCCCCAAAGGGCCCGCTTTCCTCGTAACTGCTGCGAAAATCTACCCGGATCTGTCCGAAATCCTCTCTTGTGGGTATCTTATACTGCATAAATGAATTGTTTCTGAGAACACCTTTTTCGTTATACTGGATGTCCTCGTACAGCGCCATACCGATTCCCTGGGCAATCCCGCCTTCGGTCTGCACCCTTGCAAGATTCGGGTTAATGGGAGTGCCGCAGTCCACAACAGCCACGTAATCGATCACTTCCACGCTGCCTGTTTCTTTGTCTATCTCCACTTCTGCCATTCCCACCATAAAAGGCGGCGGTGAAATAGGCGAAGAATATTCTCTCGTCACCTGAAGCTCCCGGTTATTAAAGAATGTTCCTTTCTGGCCGATTTCTTTAAGAGAAACCTTTTTCTCCCCTGCGCTTACATATTTTCCGTCAAATTCCGCTTCTTCCATCTTAACGCCCAGCAGATCAGCCCCCACTTTTTTCACCTTTTCTCTCATTGCCTCACAGGCGTGGAGCACAGCCGTACCTGTGGTGTAGGTAGTGGCAGAGGCATAGGAACCGGAGTCATAAGGAGAGATATCTGTATCCACACCAAAAACCACAATGTTTTCCATGGGAGTCTCTAAAGCGTCTGCCGCCATCTGTGCAAGGATCGTGTCGCAGCCGGTTCCCATATCTGTGCAGCCCAATCCCAAGGTATAAGAGCCGTCCTCATTCAGCTTTAATTCCGCGCCGCCAACGTCCACGCCGGCAATGGAAGAGCCCTGCATGGCCATAGCAACGCCTACACCGCGTACTTTTCCGTTTCCCATATCCCGGCAGGGATATTTTTCATCCCAGTGCATCATTTCCTTTGCCCGTTCCATACAGGCGTCCATCGTGCAGCTTGCCGCTACCTTACAGTCTCCATATGCAGGAAGGGGACCTCCCTGCACCGGCATATTAAGCTCCCGCACTTTTACCGGGTCCATTCCCATCTTTGCCGCCAGCTCATCTATGGCGGACTCCACCGCATAAATCCCCTGGGTAGCTCCGTAACCCCGGTATGCTCCTGCAGACTGGACATTTGTATACACCACATCGTAGGAAAAACGATAGGCGTCCAGATGGCGGTAAAGTGCAATGGACTTATGGCCGCTTAAACCTACTGTAGTAGGGCCATGCTCTCCATATGCCCCTGTATTGGAAAGAGTATACAGATCGATGGCTTTTACGATACCATTTTCGTCTGCGCCTGCGCGCACATGAATCTCCATCTCATGACGGGGAGAAGAACAGATCTGAGACTCGTACCGGGAATATATGATCTTTGAAGGTCTGCCTGTTTTCCAGGTAACGATGGCAGGATAAATATCCGTAACAGAGGTCTGCTTAGCCCCGAATCCGCCGCCTATCCTTGGCTTGATCACTCTTATCTTTGACGCCGGAATATCCAGGGCATTGGATAAGATCCTTTTTACATGGAAAGGAATCTGCGTGGAGGAAACTACCACCAGACGTCCAAAGTGATCCATATAACAGTAATTCCGGAAAGTCTCCATCATCGTCTGCTGATTCGCCTTTGTGCGGTAGGTTTGATCCACCGTATATTTGCATCCGGCAAGAACCTGCTCCACATCTCCGGATTCTTCTGTATGGGAAGCGCACAGATTTCTTTTCGCATCTGCTCCCACGGGAATTAAGGAACGCCAGTTATCCTCCGGGTGCACAAGGATGGCATTGTCCTTGGCCTCATGGAGATCTAAAATAGGCTGTTCCACACGGTATGTTACTTTTATTCTTTTTAACGCCTTTTCTACTGCTTTTTCGTTTTCTCCTGCCACGATAGCCACCGCGTCCCCCACAAAACGTAGGTGACGGTCAAGAATCAGACGGTCATGGGGGCTCATCTCCGGAGCGGTCTGTCCTGCCAGGGTGAATCGCTTCTGGGGAACATCTTTATAGGTAAGCACACAGGCAATCCCTGCCACCTGAGATGCAGTTCCTGTTTTAATATCTTCAATCCAGGCATTGGCATGAGGACTTCTAAGCACTTTTACAATGAGACAGTCCTTGGGCGCTATATCGTCTGTATACACCGGTTTTCCTGTAACCAGCGCCATGGCATCGGTTTTCCGTACTGGTTTATTTACATAGCTCATCCCTTTGCTTCCCCTTCCTGCTGAGATTTTTTATATTCCAGGTATTTCAGGATACTTCTTGTCTGGCTCATAAATCCCGTGCACCGGCAAAGATTTCCCGCCAAATACTCCTTTATTTCTTCCTCACTGGGGTTTGGGATTTCTTTTAACATGGCAAATACATTCATGATAAATCCCGGATTACAGAAACCGCACTGGTCTCCTCCTTCGTCCGCCAGGAAGCTTCCAAACTCTTTCGCCTCTTCCTGCAGCCCTTCTAAAGTGACGATCCGTTTTCCGTCCGCTCTTGCTGCCAGCATACAGCAGGAAAGCACAGGGCGGTCATCCATGAGGACGGTGCACAGCCCGCAGTTTGCTGTTTCACAGGCACATTTTACGCTGTAACAGCCCTTTTCCCGAAGGAAATGCAGCAGCATCTTATCCGGTTCTACTTCTTCCTGCATGTAGACTCCGTTCAGCCAAAAACTAATTTTCATTTGTTCTACCTCCCAGTGTCTCCCAGGCTCTTCTTGTAAGAACCCTTGTCAAAAGCTTCCTGTATTCTGCAGATCCTCTCATGTTTGAGCCTACTGTTACATGTTCTGCCGCATACTCTGCAAAGTTCTCCGCAGCCGCCTGCCGCTTTTTCTTGGTCATATTTTTAAAATCTTTCAGAATGCCTTCTTTATCTTCGATGATCACCGCCCGGCCCGGCCTGGCTCCGATCACCGTCCTTACCTCTTCCGAGGAAAGAGACGCCGCACAGGTAAGCACCGGAAAATCAGTCTTTGTGTTCCTCTGACTTAAATAGGTGCAGACCAGGGGCGTTTTCTTTACAATGATATTTACAAGGATATCCCTGTCTTTAGGCATACCTGCAAACTGCGCCATAGGGATCCTTCCCCCTTGATACAGTTCCACGTATGAATCCAGGGCGAGAAACAGGGTCAGCACGTCGGAAAACCCGTATCTGCCGAAAATACTTCCGCCTACTGTGGCACAGTTGCGGAACTGTACCCCCACGATATGGCGAAGGCTTTCCTTCACTGCGCCCTTTGTATAGGCAGCAAGCCCTTCGTGTACCTCCAGGTCATGAAGGGACGTCATACATCCAATTACAAATTCTTCTTCTGTTTCCCGGATGGTATCCAAACCAAGACCGGAAAGATCGATTGCCGTAGAGACATTACGGTTTCCCATTTTAAGCCACACCATTCCACCAAGGACACACGCCGTCTTTTTTTGATTCAGCTCATAGGCTTCGGCAACGCTTTTCACCTTAACATAGCTTTTAATCTTTAGCATTCTGTTATCCTTTCTGCTTTTACTTGATCTCTTAGAACTGCTCCGAAAGGACATATTCCTTTCCGGAGTCGTATCTAAAGCATAGCTTATCTAATTTTAACAGGTATTTAACAAAATATCCAGAGGATTTCTCCAGTAATATAGAAATTCAGTACTGTTTATGGAAAAGCCCGGGCACCAGCGAAAAAATGGCAGCAAAAAAACGGGCAGGAGGTATTTTCCTCTTACCCGTTTTTTTACATCTTTTTATGGCTTCTGACTGTCCGTTTAGCCTTTTAGGAAGGAAGCAGTCTGTTTATTTTACCTCTGCCACCACAAACTGATACCCGTCTAAACAGATGTTATCTCCATTTATCTTTAAATCTTCCAGGTTATTTAAGAGCACTTTCTCAGTTTTTCCCGGAACCTTAACCTCCCTTGGCTGTTTCTGTAGATTTCCAAGGACAAGAAGCTTCTTTTCTCCTTCCCGGAAAAATCCAATGAGATTTTCCTCCTGTTCCATAAAAGGAACAAATTTTCCATAAACTACCGTATCTTTATACTCCTGGTTTTTCCTGAGAGCGATCAGCTTTTTATAAAAGGACAGCACAGACTTTTCGTCCTTTTCCTGGTCTTCTACGTTAATGCGGGGATAATTGGGATTTACTTTGATCCATGGAGTTCCTTTGGTAAATCCTCCATTTTCCTCATTATTCCACTGCATAGGCGTGCGGGCATTATCTCTTGAAAACGCGCTTACTTTTTTCAGCGCTTCTTCCTCTGTAAGCCCTGCCTTTATGGCCACCTGATATTCATCCAGGGTATTGATGTCGTCCACATCCTGGATTTTGGAAAATACCGTATTTTCCATGCCAATTTCCTGTCCCTGGTAAATAAAGGGAAGTCCCCGGAGCATAAAGCATACACCCCCTAAAAGCTTTTTCGATGCCTCGCACAGATCCTTAGGAAGGATGTAATGGCTTACTCCTCTGGGCTCATCGTGATTTTCAATGATATTGGAGAGCATGCCGATATCCCCTATTCTTTCCTGAGCGGAAAAGATACAGGATTTATATTCATCCGGCGTCAGATGCGTCTTGCTGTCATACCATCCCTTGTCGCTCTTTCCGAAAACCGTTCCTCCAAAATCAAACATAGAAGAAAAATACCCGTTTTCTCCTATGAAATCTTTAATCTCTTCCTGCTTTTCGTTGAACACCTCGCCTACCGTAAAAGCACCGTAAGGAGAGAATGCCTCTCTGGCCATTTCTCCTAAAAACTCACCTACACCTTCTGCCTCCTCCAGCATATAGGAAATACTGGAAAGTCCATCCTCTCGATCCACCGGATAGTCCTTAAAGGGAAGCTTTTTCTTAATATTGATAATAGCGTCAATGCGGAATCCCCCGAGGCCTTTTTCCATCCACCACTTAATATTTTTATAAACTTCCTGTCTAACCTTGGGATTTTCCCAGTTCAGATCCGGCTGTTTCTTATGAAATACATGAAGGTACTGTTTGTCCGGATGTCCGGGAAGGGGCTCCCATACCGGGCCGCCGAAGTAGCTGCGCCAGTTGCAGGGAAGCTTATCCCCCTTTTTCTCTTCAATGTAAAAGAAATTTCCATATTCCCCATCCGGATCCTGGATGGCTTTCTGAAACCACTCATGTTCGTCTGAACAGTGGTTCACTACCAGATCCATAAGGATATACATATCCCTTTTTTTAGCTTCCTGGATCAGGCGTTCCATATCTTCCATAGTTCCAAATCTGGGGTCAATGCTGTAATAATCTGCAATGTCATATCCCTCGTCTGCCAGGGGCGATTTATAAATAGGAGACAGCCATAGGATATCCACACCCAGGTCTTTCAGATAGTCCAGCTTAGAAAGGATTCCCGGCAGGTCACCGATCCCGTCTCCATTAGAATCGTAAAAGCTTTTTGGATATATCTGATATGCCACTTTATCATGCCACCATTGTTTTTTCATTTTGTCGCTCTCCAATCTTATCTATTCTGCCTCGTTTGTTTTTCTTGCATTTTCAGAAGCATGATTGTATTATAGTGTCATAAATGTTATTTGTCTTTTATTTTTTCTATCACTTTTTGTAAAATTTCTACCTGTTAGGAGGGATTTCATGAGAGAGACAAAGACGCGGTACCGGGAACAGACAGAACGGGGCGGGTATCTGTATCCCCTGGAAACGTATCGCTTCCATTTTGACCTGAAGAAAAAAAATATGCCGCAGCTTTGCGTTTCCTACCACTGGCATCCGGAACTGGAAATTCTTCTGGTAGAGGGCGGCGAACTTCAAGTTACGATAGAAGCAAGAGAATATACAGGGAAACCTGGGGATATCTTCTTTGTAAATTCCGGGGATCTGCACACCATGTACGCCCAGGCAGGGAAAAGCACCTTATATAATGCGGTTGTATTTGACCTGTCCTTTTTGTCCTTCCAGATGTACGACTATGTACAAAGCCGGTATCTGGCTCCCCTTCTTTCCGGGAAACTAAGATTCTCGGAAAAGCTTTCCGCAGATCATCCATTCACTCCGGTTCTTGGCAGTTTTTTACAAAATATCCTTTCTCTTAACGACCAGAGAAACGCCCACTATCAATTTGAAACGAAACTTTCCCTTCTTTCCCTGATCATGACCATGTTCCGGGAAGGGCTTTTTGTCCGGGAATCCGAGCGTTCCAAAAAAATTTCCAGAGAACAGGTAAGCCAGATTAAAGATATCCTCACCTACGTCCAGGAACATTACCAGGAAAAAATTCTCCTGGAGGACATCGCTTGTTTCCTGCATTTGTCCCCAAAGTATTTCAGCCGCTATTTTAAGAAACAGTTCGGACATTCCTTTACGGAATATGTAAATTCCTACCGTGTGGAACGGTCCCTGTCCATGCTGGAGGATAAAAATTACAGCATCTCAGAAACCGCACTCCAAAATGGATTTGAAAGCCTGAGCTATTATGTGAAAGTATTTCGCTCTGTCATGGGAATGACTCCAGGGGAATACAGAAAGCAGATAAATGACGAATAAAATTTTCTTTTTCATAGAAATTTTCTAATAATTATGGTATAATTATTAAAAGCGAATAGTCAATATTACCGTTCTGGCAGGTCGTGTACAGAACGTTGGAAGGAGGAAGGATTATGAATAAACGTATCATTACCATTAACCGTATGTTCGGCAGCAACGGCAGGGTAATCGGCAAGACCCTGGCAGAAGAGCTGGGAATCGCCTTTTACGACAAAGAACTCATTGCCATGGCAAGCAAGGAAAAAAAGATTCCCTTTTCTGAATTTGCCAAGGTTGATGAAAAAAAGGCAAGCCAGTGGACCTTCCCTGTAGATCATGAATTCCAGATTAATTCTGACTTTCACCTTGTCCCAATGAACGACATTCTTTATGATATCCAGCGAAAAATCATCCTTTCCCTGGCAGAAAAAGAAGACTGTGTGATCGTAGGCCGCTGCGCCAATCATATCCTGAAGGAAAAAACATTAAGCGTCTTTATTTACGCACCTTTTGAGGTACGTGTGAATAACGTCATTGCCCGTACCGGACGGGAGGAAAAAAGCGTCCGTAAGCTCGTAAAGAAGATGGACAAAGAGCGCCGGGCATACTATGAATACTTTACCGACCACAAATGGACAGACCTTAGCCAGTATAATCTTTGCATTGACAGCGGACGCTTCAGCACAGAGCAGATTTTGGACATGATCAAAAGCGTGCTGAAAGATTGATTCCCTTATCCGCTCCTAAAAATTTCAGCCGTATAACAAATAATGAACTGCTTTTTCAGCAGTTCATTATTTGTTTCAAAGAAGTATGAATGCCAATGACTTTCTTTCTGCCGCATTAAATGCAAAAAGCACAGCCTATCCATACACTTCTTCTACTTTGCAGCGGTGTTTCTTTTCTTCTCTGTCGTATCCAATACCTACAAGAAGGATTCTCTCCGGTTTTCTGTTTTTTTCTGCCGCCTTTCCCATAAAGCGGAGCAGGTAATTTTTCTTTTTTATCTGTTCAATCGCCTCTTTCGGGGAATGGTCTACCTTCAGTTCCAAAATGATCCCATCTGCCGCAGGCGGAAACTCCGGATAAAAGATAAAATCTACAAAGCCTTTCCCAGCCTTCTCTTCTCGCTCCACACGGTATATATCCCGTGCAGCCAGGTAGACCAAATTGACAACAGCGCTCAACTCTGTTTCGTGGTTATAGGTGAGGATCGGGCTTTCCGTATCATGGGCTGATTCCAAAATCTGCTCCATTGTTTTGGTATCTTTTGCAAGAGTAGCCCGGAGCATCCTTTCAGACTCCCTGGCCAGTTGGTATACATAGCCAAATGAGTTTTCCCGTTTGATCATATCAGCAAACTGATCCATCAATTCCTTGTTTGGAATGGAAACTGTGCCAGTTTCATAGCTTAAAAATCCATACACAACCATTGCCGATAAGATTTCTTCTTTCGTTCTCAAGTTCTGGGAGGTCGCCGCATACTCCTGCACCTTAGCCGGTACGCTGCATCCTGCGATCATAAGGACCAGGTCGTCCCTGACAGCATCCACATTATTCCGTACATAATAGAAAATCTCATCATATGGCCCGGAGCTGGACCAGTAATTACCCAGATTGTTGTTTGAAAGAGACAAGACCACGGATCTCGGATTATACAATCTCTCTCCCAATTTCGTGTGATACCCGTCATACCACAGCTTCAGACCCTCCCGCGTCACCTGCGCCGGTTTTTGGTTCTGCTTTTGGTAACGCGCAAACAGTTCGTCCACTTCTTTTTCCGTAAATCCGAAATATTCGGAAAACCTTTCTTCCGATACCATGGTAAACTCGCTGAACATATTTAATTCCGAACCGCTTGAGTACTTGGCAATCGGGAGGATGCCTGTCATGTAGGCAAGCAGCACATAAGGCTTGTCTTTTAACAGTTCTCTCAAAAAGGCCAGATATTGCGTTTTGTCATTCTCGGAAATAAAGCTCTGATGGAATATGAAATCCCATTCATCCAGGACAAAGATAAAGCGTGCCGTCTCATCTGCTGTATATACATCAAGCAGGGCATCCGCTGCACTTTCTCCTTCCTCGATCTCAGCTTGGGGGTACTCTCTTCTCAAATCCCTGACCAGCCTTTTTTCAATCCGGTCAATATACTGCGCATATGAGGTACACCGTCCGCCCAGTTCATTAAGCGGGATATGGATAACAGAAAACTGATTCCGGTATTTTCGATAATCCATTGCCTGTGAGATCTGAAGCGGCTGAAAAATATCATGTGCATCTTTTGCTTTTGAAAAGAAGGCCGCAATCATATTTGCCATCACCGTTTTTCCGAAACGTCTCGGCCTTGTAATACAGATATGGTTATTCCCAGTCTGTACCAAAGGAAATAATTCTTCCAACAGCTTCGTTTTATCTATAAAATATGGTTTTTCTGTCTCACCTTTATACAAAGTGTACGCTGTCTTACTGTTTAAATAAACGCCCATACGCTTCCACCTCACATTTTTCAGACAACCGCTTCAATAATCCTTTTTCCATCCACTGCGATTTTCCTCAAGGGAAAATGTGTTTTCATTCTCATAAGAAGCAATTCCCACAGTCTTTTTCTCTTTGTTATTTTATCATGAATCCCTATAAGGGGCAAGCTAGCCGCAGCCAAAGAATCCGGAAAACGTTAGTAACTACGCATCAAGTGTATGGTTTGGGTATAACATGTAACCTGGAAACTTTCAGGCTGCAAATATAATATATCCTCAAGGAAGGCTGTTCGGCCATATAAACCGGGAGAGGATAGCTTAAAGCGTATCCTCTCCCGTATGTATCAAGTATTTCTAAGATATCTGGCTGTCAGAAACACTGTTAACTCCTTTTGTTCTATCGTTTTATCACAATTGATATTGGACCAGGGACTGAACACTTTTGTCCGGTTCTCGCTGGTGCGGTTACAGGCATGGAAAGCCATGTAATAAGTTCCTCTCCTGGCAATGGTACTCTGCCATGGCAATGTCTCTTACTGGAAACCTGAATCAAAATCCTCCGCTGCCTCCCGGAGAGAAAGATAACTTTTCATTCTGCCACCGCCTTTATCTCTGCGAAATATGTTCCATTTATTATCATTTTTTATTCAGGATATATTCTTTTAAAAAAGCATACATCTGCTTCTCCGTAGGCGGGCAGCCTTCCAGATGGCAGGTAAAGCCTTTGGTACAGTGCCCGATTCCAAGCTTCCCTGTTTTCCCCCGGAAGCCCTGTCCTATACAGATTTTTTCATCCAGTTGTGAGAACAGGCCTTCCTCCTTAAGCATCTCTAAAGCAGGAAGCAGATAACCATAACAGGCGCTGCAGGACTCTACTTCCTCTACCCTATCAGCAAGCTCCACCACTTTTCTGGACTTGGGTATGGCGGCCCCTTGATCCTCTCCGCAGATACGGATATCGGCTTTTTTTATGTCTGCACATCCCACGCCCAGTTCCTCCGCCATCTTTACATAAGGCACCTGCTCTGTCTCATAGTGCATCATATGACAGACATAGGCATCTATCAGCACCGGATCCCTGCCTGCCAGGATGCGGTTCATCACCACAGGATTTCCTCCATCCTCGAAATCCAGATCCCCGCAGATATTATCCACCAGGATAAAATCCTGGGGAATCCCTGCCGCCAGATGTGCGATGGGTTTATGAAGTCCCATGGAATGGAAACGGCGCTTTTCCTTGTTTGGGATCAGGCCTTTCAGGTTCTTTAAAGCACAGGTGATCTTTGTCTGGCAGTGCCCTTTCAGCACAGGCACATTGATGAGAAAATCTACGTCCTTTACACAGGCGCAGAGATTCAGCTCCATTCCGGCGCAATCCCTGGAAAAGCCTTTTTCCTTCTGGGTGTCAATAAAGGGAACCTGGAAACGTTCCGAAAGCTCACGGTATCCACATACCTCACAGGCATCAGAAGTCCTGTCTCCCACCCAGGAACCTTCCATCATAACCACTTTAGAAAAGCCTTCTGTTTTCAGATATTCCAGAATTCCTTCCACGATCTCCGGATGGGTGGTAGCGCCGAAAGAAGCCTCTGTAGGAGATACCAGGTTTGGCTTTATGGCAATCCGCTTTTTCCGGTCTCCTATCAGTTCAGAAAGTCTGCAGGTTTCTAAAAGCTCTTTTGTCATTTCTTTATAGTTGGTTCCGCATTTTATATAGATCTGATTTTTTTCCATTTCAACGCTCCTTGTCATCCAGTTTTATTAATGCTTAATATTCCTTCTTTTTCATGATACCTATACTGATCATACAGGAAAGCAGCCAGCATACCCCTGTTAAAAGGATTCCCATAAAAATCCAGGCTCCCGTTCCCATATCCTCCAGACCTTTAAAGGCTCTCTCCAGTCCTATCTTCCAGGAATCCATAAGAGAAACCGCCCCAAGGATCAAAAGGAATATACATAATAATATCACGGCCAGGATGATTCTGCCACTTTCCGTTCCGAATTTTATTTGTATGGGCAGCATGAAGGAGATCATAAACAAACTCAAAGCAAGATAGATCAGATTCTCACTCCACCACCCTCCCCAGCTTTCCGGTCCGCCCATCCGTAATACAGAAAAAGCGGAGAGGATGAGAGAAATAAGCCAGCCTGCAAAGGCCAGTCCTGCGGCGAATATATATTTTTCTTTTACATAGGTGTCCCTCAGAACAGGCAGGGTCATAAGAAAAGTCATTCCCTTTTCCGCTTCGTCATAAGAAACGGTATTTAACACAAGAAAAGCGCTCATGATAGTGAGATAGACCATAATAAACTGTGCTCCCATTTTTCCTGTAAGAGAATAGACCAGAGCCACCAGCACAGCAATCCCAAAAACTCTTCCGTTTATTTTTAAAAGTTCCATATCTTTTTTTAATAATCCCTTCATACTGCTTTCCCCCTTGCCATCATGGTGATCACTTCGTCGATGGAACCTTTTTCTACTATCAGGCCTGGATAGTTCTCCATATAATAATTTTTTTCATTGGTCAGGCAGCTGTAGCCGAAATGTTCTTTTTTTACACGGAGGATATGGGATTTATCCATAGAAGGATACTCTTTTTCCCTCACTTTTAAAAGGCCATAGGAATCCATCAGAACGTCCGTGTCCTCATGGAGAACGATACTTCCTTTGTGGATCATATACAGGTCATCGCACAGTCCTTCCAAATCACTGGAAATATGAGAGCTGATAAGGATTGCCCGTCCTTCCGTCTCCATATATTCCCGCAGCATCTCTAAAAGCTCGTCCCTCGCCAATACGTCAAGCCCAGCAGTAGGCTCATCTAAAATGAGAAGAACCGCATGATAGCTCATGGAAAGAAGTACTTTCAGCTTTGCCTTCATCCCTGTGGAAAAATCCTTCAGCTTTTTATCCATGGGTATGGAAAAATGTCTGCATTTCTCTGCAAACCAGTCTTGATCAAAATTTTCATAAAATCCGCCCATGATTCTCATAATCTGTTTTACATTCAGATAGCCGTTAAAACCGCTCCCAGAAAGGACTACGCCAATCTTTCTTTTATCCTTTGGGGTGATATCTTCAAGGTGCTTTCCAAGCACCCGGACGTCTCCGCTGTCCGGATAGACCAATCCTAGGATTGTCTTAAAGGCAGTAGTTTTTCCTGCACCGTTTGCACCGATCAGGCCTGTGATGCAGCCTGGGGCAAGGGATAAAGAGCAGTCCAAAGAAAAACCTTTATATTGTTTGCATACATGATTTAATTCTACCAGCATACTCAGTCCTCCATAATCAGATGAAATAATTCCCGGATTTCCTCGTCCGTAAGGCCGCTGCTACGGCCCTTCTGGATGGCAAGCTCCAAATCCTTTTCTACTTCTTTTTTCCTCTCTTCCAGAAGGAGAGAGGGGTTTGTATGGGAAATAAAGCTTCCTTTTCCGTGCACAGTCACCACAAAGCCTTCCTCTTCCAGATAATCGTAAGCTTTTTTTACTGTCAAGGCGCTGATCTTAAGCTCCTTGGCCATGGTTCGCACGGAAGGGAGGATATCCTGTTCTTTTAATTCTCCATTTATGACCATCGCCTTGATCTGGGAAACGATCTGCTCATAAATAGGTTCCATGGATGTATGATTGATTATAATCTTCATAATTCCCTCCTGTTACAAACAGTATATAACAGAATATAACTGTTGTCAAGTGTTATATGCTGTTTATTCTAAACTGTATTCTTTTGTGGTATTTGAAAATGAAAATAAAATCTGTTCACAAAGGCGCAAAATTTGACAAACTATATCCGGAAGGTAAGTATGTCACTGACCCATACCTCAGGAAAATTATAGATTGGTGGAAGAGCAATGCCTAAAAAGGCTGGGATAGAGAAATGGAAAAAAGATACGCCGCAGAACAGCATAACACTGTTCTGCGGCGTTTTTATTTTTAAGCTGCCGGCTCCTCTATTGCTTCTTCTGCTGCCGGTTCTTCTGTGGAGGCAGTTTCTGCGCCTTCTTCTGTTACGGCTTCTTCTGTTGTTTCTGTTGTCTCTGCAGTCTCATCTGCACTTTCCTCTGTGCCTGCTGCCGCTGCGTCCTCCACGATGGTAATACGTCCATCTCCATATGGATTCGCATACTCTTCTCCTACTGTACCGCCCAGATCTTCTGTGATGTACTGGATCAAAGCCTGGTTGTCCAGCATAATGTCTTCCAGAGGCATATTGCATTCCTGGAACATGTTAAAGCCGTCTCCGCCATTCTTCAGCATATAATTATGGGATGCAACTGTATAGGTAGCATTCAGATCCAGATCTTCACCGCCTACCTTTACATTCTTCACACGGTATTCCCCGTCTACGCCTACAAACATTCCGTCTGCATCCACCTGCACGGAAGAATCAATATAAGTATGTACTTCAAAGGTGATTCCGGATACCTGCTGGAATCCGCCGGATTCTGCCGGAAGATCCATAACGCCCATCTCCAGCGCATCCAGAATCTGCTGTCCCGTAGCCTCTACCATACAAATCTCGTTTCCAAAAGGCTGCACGCTGATAATATCCGCATAAGTGATGTCACCTGCCGCAATATCCGCTCTCACGCCGCCGCCATTGGCAAATCCGATATCCGCGCCTGTTACCGCCCGATATGCATCTGCACACAGATCTCCCAGGTTCGTCTCAGAAGTACGTACAAGACGCACCGGTTCTTCCTGGTCAAGGGTTTCCGGATCGTTCACTACAAGGGCTACATCTGTCTTCGCCACTACTTCATTCAATACATCCTCAAATTCTGTATTGATCTCGCTGATAAAGCTTTCCGTCTCCGGATCAGCCTCCATTCCGTCTGATACCAAGGCGGACGTCATAGTTCCGTCTGCACTTATAGTAAGCTCACCTACAGACGCCAGCTTTGTTCCTGTGGAGGTAAGGAGCACCTCTTCTCCATCCTTATTTTTAACCATATCCCCTTCTACTACACTGTGAGAATGTCCGTCCAGGAACACATCGATTCCCGAAGTATTTTCAATAACCTCTGAGGATGTCCATGGGCTGCAGCTTGCATCAATTCCCAGATGGGATACTGCGATCACGTAATCCGCTCCCTCTTCCCTTGCCGCATCTGCCGCTTCCTGAACGCATTCATAAAGAGCGGTTCCGTCATCATCCTGTGCAAATCCATAGATAAACTCACCGGACTCATCCTGGAAGTATTTCGGTGTGGACGAAGTAATCGTCTTCGGTGTGCAGATTCCTAAAAATGCGATCTGCTTTCCGCCCAGCTTCATGATCTCGTAGGGCTCAAACACCGTTTCATTGGTGGTAAGGTCCGTAAAGTTACAGGAAACATAGGGGAAGGACGCTTCCTCTGCCAGGGAAAGGAACTGTTCCATGCCATAGTCAAATTCATGGTTGCCCGGCACAGCCAGGTCGTATCCCACCTGATCCATAATATCAATAATGTACTCGCCTTCTGATAAGGTACCGATCACATCCCCCTGGATGGCATCTCCAATATCCACAAGGACTACTTCGTTGCCCTCTTCCTCAAGCTGCTTTTTAAGGCCAGCAACTTTTGCATAGCCCAGCACCTGGTTTTCTTCATCTTCATTTACCGCACAGTGAATATCATTGGTATATAAAACAACCACATCCCCGCCTTCCGCCTCTGCCCAGACAGGAACGCAGCCTGCAGCGGCCATAGTGGAAGCTAAAATTACTGCTATAACTTTTTTTCTCATAGTCTCTCCTTTCATTATTGTCTGAAATCTCACGCATACTAACGCCAACATTTCAATATGTCTCTTTTATTATATGCATTTTTTCACGACTTGTCCATCAAAACCAGGTTAAAAATCCATTTTCAACTTTATGTAAAATCCCGCTGCTGATAAAGGATGGCGTTAATCGCCGCACATCCTCCCAGCCTCATCATAGGGTCCGGGAACAAATCCTGATTTCCTCCATAGCCGTCCCCAATCTTAAAATAATCCAGTTCCTTCCTCATAATGCCACCTTCTTTAAATTTATCCTTTTCTTTATTATAAGCAGTTCCCCTTCTGCCGTCCTTCCGTATGCCTTTATTTTGCCAAAAAATTTTGATCTGTTTTCACTATGTTCCCTGAAAAATTTCATACTATCTGCCGGATAGCAGATTTTTCCTATTCCGGTCACTTTCGCTTTGAAATAATGTGGTTTAGAACCACGTACAAAACGATTACAAAAGCGCCGAAATATCCCAGCACACCCAAAGCAGGCAGCCCCCATAACTTTGGACGCATATCTGTAGTGCAGATGATACTGGAGCTGATCAAAAGCGCCATAACCCAAAGCCCTGTCACAATATTCCGGATCAGCTTGCGCAGCAGCCAGGCAAGGTCGTCCGATGCGTTAAGATCCAGTTTGATCCGCGTCTGTCCTTTCATATATCCCTGAAGCGCATCCGTCACAAGGGAAGGAATATCGATTGCCTTTCTAAAAGAGCGGTACAGACTTTTCCCGCCGGAACGCAGTTCCTTTTTCCAGTTTTCCTCTTCCAAAAACTGGCTTTTTAACTGCTCCGCCGCAATCTCTATCAGATTAATCTCCGGGCTTATCTCAGCCAAAACGCCCTCCATATGCGCCATACTTCTGGCGAGCATAGTCAGCCCATGAGGCATGGCGATCTTATTTTCTTTCATAACTTCCATCAGATCCATCAAAAGCCCCGCCACATCGATCTTCCCAAAATCCATGGTGCCATACTTCGCCAAAAGACTGCGGATATCTTCATACAGCCGCGCCTGATCCGGTTTTCCGTGAAACTGCCCGATAGACAGGACGGCATCCTGGATCTTTCCGATGTCGTTTAACGCCACCCCTTCCACAGCCTGTATAATAGTCTGCCGGTCGGCCTGGGAAAGCCGTCCCATCATTCCCATATCGATCCAGACGATCTTTCCGTCCTGGATACGCACATTGCCCGGATGGGGGTCTGCGTGAAAAAAGCCGTCCTTAAGTACCTGTTTCATAAAATTATCTACAAACTTAGTACCCACTTCCTTTAAGTCATACCCTTCTAAAAGCAGGTTCTCCCTATCATTTATGACGATCCCATCGATATATTCCATGACCAGGACATGCGCTGTGGTGTATTCCCGGTACAAAACAGGCGTCCTTACATAAGCCACATTCTGGTTATACCTGGAAAACTCTTCCATATTTGAAGCCTCTGTAAAAAAGTTCATTTCCTCCTGCGCTACACGCCAGAGTTCTTCCAGAACAAGGTTCAGATCCGCCATATCCTTAATGCTGACAGGGGGAAGAAGCTTCACCGCTTTTTTCATCAGTCCGATATCCCTGGCCATGATCTCATAGATTCCCTTGCGCTGTACCTTGATCACAACTTCTTCTCCGCTTTTTAAAACAGCACGGTGCACCTGGGCAATAGAAGCAGATCCTAAAGGTTCTTCCTCTATACTTAAAAATTCTTCCTGCCATGGGCACCCAAAGGATTCTTCCAGAACTTCCTCTACCTGCGCAAAAGACATGGGTTCCACATCCGAACATAATTTCATCAGCTCATCACAGTAACGCTTGGGCAGGATATCTGAGCGTAAAGATAAAAGCTGGCCCAGCTTTACAAAAGTTGGGCCCAGCTCTTCTAAGATCAGGCGAAGTTTTTCGGGAGAAACACCCCGGGTCACCGCATGGCGGCGCAGTACCCTGGTAATTTCCTTCAGACGCTTTCCATATTCATTTTTCGTTTCTGTTTTTTCCTGTGTTCTGTCCATATTAAACTCCGTTTCTGACCATATCCGCATACACCTGCGCGCAAAACACACCGGTCAGACAAGTGTCTGCGCACCCTTTCATTTTAGAAATTCCCAATCCTTTCCATGGGGATATTTCATTCCCCTTCCGGTGTATCCGGTTCTTCCTCCTCATCTGTATTTTCCAAGGTATTCTTTTTCCCTTCCATTTCCAGAATCTGTTCTTTCAGGACTGCCAACTGGTCCGGTGTCATTTTTTCCAGAAGTTCGCTTAATTCTTCCGGACTGGATGGCTTAACAGAGACATTCACATTCTTTTTTACAGTTTCTTTCACCGTATGCTTCAGCTCCTGGTTTAAAACTTTTCCCTGAGCTACGGTAAGCTCTCCTTTTTTAACCAGCTCATCCAGGATTTCCTTGGATTTTTCAGCAGTCACTGCGGCAGAACCGATTCCTGCCAGCAAAAGTTTTTTAATTCCGTCTCCTAATTCCATATAGCATTTCTCCTTTCATTCCACTATAGCATGCCCAAAAACTGCAGACCTTTCGGCACAAAAATAATGCAGCCTATGATCGCCGCAGCAGCAGCGGCAAGCAGCACCGCTCCCGCCGCCGTATCCTTGGCAGTCTTTGCCAGTGGTTTTCTCTCCAGGGTAACTAGATCAACCACCGCCTCCAGCGCTGTATTTACAAGCTCCAGTGCCATCACAAGCCCAAACAGCAGCAGACAGATACACCACTCCATAACGGAAATTTTCAAAATAAAACCTGCCGCCGTTACCAACAGTGCCATGACACAATGGATTTTCATATTTCGTTCGTTTCTGATACAGGAAACAATCCCTTCAAACGCATAGCCAAAACTTTTTCTTATAGGATCTTTCTTTTGATCTGACATTTTTTCTCACTTTTCATTCTGCTTTACCCCCAGGCTGTCAATGATCGTAATGACAAGCCCGCGGATGTTATTTTCCGTGGTCCGGTAAGGTGCGATGCGCAGTGTATAATACCGGCCGTTCATGGCGGTTACTTCCCGGTCAATAGGCACCAGGTTTTTCAATACCTCTTTTGCATCGCTGATGATATCCTCAGCAGGAAAACTGTGGGCAAAAATCTGGAAGGAACGCCCCACGTCATGTTCCATAAGCTGAAATTCCCGTCCTACATATTCCGTAAATTTACGGATATTCAGATTGCTGTCCACAAACAGGATACCTATCATGGTGGATGAAAGGAAGTTAGAAAGGTCATTGGTCAGCATGGTCAGCTCGTCTAATTTCTGCTGGTATTCTGTATTTACAGTGTAAAGCTCTTCGTTCACTGACTGGAGCTCCTCGTTTGAACTTTGCAGCTCCTCGTTTGCAGTTAAAAGCTCTTCATTTGCCGCCTGTAATTCTTCGTTAACAGTCTCCAGTTCTCCGATTGTGGATTTCAGGTCATTCTGGGATTCGTGCAGTTCCTGTTCCAGATCTGTAATCCGTCTCGCCGCAGTGATATCCACATCGTATTTTTCTGTAATACCGCCTATCTCTATATCGCTTTTTTCTATAAAAAGTACTGCCACAAGACCGCTGTCAGGCTCTCTCTTCACAGGGACGGGGGTTACAGTCAGGTTCACATTTCTCCGTCCGGAAGCACAGTCCACCGCGATTCCGGTATAAGTAACAGGGATATGCTCACATCTGCACCGGTTAATAGCAGTAGAGGCAACCAGGCTCAGATCCTTATGTATCATACTGAAAAAATTAAAGGTAGCTTTCCCCGGAGCAATGGTCAGATAATCCTGATAATTTCCGAAAAAGTGGATCACATTGTTCGCCTCATTTAAAACAACAGAAGCCGGAAGGAATTCCTCCAGAAACTGTGTATAAGAATTTTCCAAAGAATAGTCCCCTGTCTCCCGGTCCACAATATAATTGGTCCGGGGAGAAACCGTATGTATATTGGGAATATTATAAGTCTGCGGTACGAATTCGTCCACTTTTCCCTCTCCTTTGTGTATATAAATTTTTTCTGCACTGCACACCGTCCGAAATACGTTATTGTACTCTCCCGCTGTTTCACTTTTCCCTAAAAACAGATAGCCTCCGTTCTTTAATGCAGAATGAAAGATCGTAAACAGATTTCTCTGGAGTACAGGCTGGAAATAGATCATTACATTTCTGCAGCTAATAAGGTCCAGCTTTCCAAAAGGCGGATCTGAAAGCATATTATGCGGTGCAAATATGATCATCCTCCGGATTTCCTTGGAAATATAATACTGGTCATTTTTCTTGGTAAAAAATCTGGATAAACGCTCAGGTGAAACATCATCCAGGATGCTCTCAGAAAAAACGCCCTTTCCAGCCTGCTCGATAGCCTTTGCGTCCACATCTGTAGCAAAAATCTTTACATCCCTTTGTATGTTCATTTCTTCCATTACTTCTTTAAAAAGGATTGCTATAGAATACGCCTCTTCTCCGGTAGAACAGCCTGCACTCCATACACGAATAGGTTCCTTTTCCTTGGATCGGTCCACGATATTATAAATAACCGTATTCTTTAATTTTTCAAAAAAGGCGGGATCCCTGAAAAAGTTCGTTACTCCGATTAAGATTTCCTTAACCAGAATTTTTCCTTCCTCTGCATTATTGCTTAAAAACTTCACATATTCCGGCAGACTGGTGGTATGGGTGACCACCATCCGACGCTCTATCCTTCTTAAAACCGTAGTTCTTTTATAATTAGTAAAGTCGATTACGCTGACTTTTTTTAGCATGGCATAAACCTGTAAAAATGTCTCCTCATCAGAGATCAGTTCTTCCTTTTCCGGCGTTTTTATGATCGTGGGATAATTAAAAAAATTCAGGATCTCGTCCACGATCTCATCTGGAGAGAGAACAAAATCCGCAAGTCCTGTGTTGATCACGCTTCTTGGCATACCGTCAAATTTGGCTGTCTCAGGATTCTGCACAATAACAAGCCCGCCATTTTCTTTTACTATTTTTATGCCGTTGGTCCCGTCGGAGCCTGTCCCGGACATTACTACGGCAATCGACCTTTCTTTCTTTTCCTTTGCCAGGGAAGCAAAAAATACGTCAATGGGATGGTTGAGGGTGCCGTGTATCTGCTCGGACAAAAACAGCTTCCCATCCTTTAATGTCATATTCTTTTTCGGAGGAATTAAATACACAGTATTTGGCTGGACTATCATGCTGTTTTCCGCCTGCAGCACTTCCATCTCCGTATGTTTGCCTAAGATATCCGCCATAAGGCTTTTATAATCCGGAGAAAGGTGCTGGATCACCACAAAACTAAGTCCGCTGTTTCCGGGCATATGCTGGAAAAACTGCTGCAAGGCCTCCAGCCCCCCGGCAGATGCCCCGATTCCTATAATGAAAGGCGGCTCCTTCCTGGTATCTTTCTCTTTTTCATTTACAGTTTTTATATCAATCATGTAACAAGCCCACCTTTCCCTTTTTCAGATATTTTTCTTCAAATTTCCAGACCGGCATAGGTCTGGCATAATAGTATCCCTGCCCGTAAATACATCCGGCATTTACAAGCATTTCCTCCTGTTTTTTCGTTTCTACTCCCTCTGCCACACAGCGCATCCCAAAGTTTTTACATATACTTGCTATATTTTCCACCATGATCCTGCTGATCTCATTGCCGGGAAGATCTTTTATAAGGCTTCTGTCCAATTTTATGGTATTAAATTTTATATTGCTGAATATGGAAACGTTTGCATAACGTGAGCCAAAATCATCCAGTTCAAAACCAATACCATACTTACGGAATTCTTCTACAATTCCGGCCAATGTAGCTGTTTCTACATCTCCCGCTGTTTCTGTGATCTCCAATTCTACCTGGTCTGCCGGTATATCCGGATAATGGCTGTATATTGCCAGAACCGATGCAAGTACAGTGGGATTAAACAAGGTATGCCGAGAAATATTCACCGAAATTTTAACGGAAGTCTGTCCCTCCTTTTTCCAGTGGCTAAGCTGACGCAGTACGCTTTCCAGCATAAAGAAGTCCAAATCCCGGATTCCTCCGTCTTTTTCAAGATCCTCTATAAACTGTGACGGAGATATAATATCTCCTTTTTCGTCAATCCCTCTCACCAAAGCCTCTGCCCCTGCCAGGCTGCCGTCACGCATATCCACCTTTGGCTGCAGATAGAGTACATAACTCTTTTTCAGCACGCTGCTTTCCGTGTTATTAAACCAGTTTCCTTTCAGGAGCCCAGCCCGGTCCGGCATAGCGTCCCGCACCTCGTCACACCGCATGATAGCCTTTGCTTCTTTTACCAGTTTTTTTGCAAAAAACACACCGTCCGACCAGGTATAACCGATGCGGATCTGATGTGGATAGCGCCTCTGCAGCATAGTGCGCAGCCTGGTACATCTTCCCGCAAACACTTCCAGGATCGTATTGGGAAAGAGCACGACAAATTCTGCATCCCAGGTCCGGAAAATGAAACCTCTTCCAAAAAGGGTATTCAAAGTCTCCGCTATATAAAGCAGGAGTTCTGTCCCATACTCAAAACTGACTTCCCCATTAAGAGCAGAATAATTAGGTATATCCAAAGCCACAGCCCCCATAGAGCTGTATCTGTCGGAATTCATGGAATGGATCACATCCATGTAAGTCCTCAGATTTGGAATCCTGGTCAATGTGTCCAGTGTACTGGAATCCTGCTTCTCCCCATGCAGATGGAACCGCTTATATTCATTGGAAATATAGGGGATCACCGTAGAAAGCAAGGAAGCATCTGTATAATGGTTCTGTGCATTCTCCACACACAAAAAGCCTTTTATTTCCTCCTCCCGCTTTAACGGATATGCGATAAAACGCCAGTAGGCATCCCTCTTTGGGTTCTGTAAAAAGCCGTCCCCCGCACTTTTCATAAACAGCGGTTTTCCTTCCTTCATACAATGCATAAGCAACGGGATTTTTTTGATCTCCATTCCGGACATCACCTGACGGATACTGTATTTCCCACTGCCTGTCCATTCATACAGCATGGTAACTTTCTGACCGTCGTCTGAAAGGGAAAGAATGTATACCCGGTTCGCTCTGTAATACTTTCCGATATACCGCAAAGCATTGTCCAAGGAAGCCTTCAGAGAATCTGAGGTAAGCATGGAAGTCACACAGCTTAAAACCGCCTCCTGGGCGTCTTTTGTTAAAGGTGTATCCGCCTTTTCCTCTTCTAAAGAGGCTTCCCTTATATTTGACCTCATATTTATCCAGGTCCAGTCTTCATCTTCGCCGGGGAAAACCACCGAGTCCATAGCTGAATTTTTCCACAGACTGCAAATATAGAAAGCCTTCATCCGCATCACCTCTGCGTCAGCCTCCCCGGCCTGTGCCATAATGACCCCGGCAACAAAGCGTACCTTATCTAAACCGGGGGTATCTGACATGGCAGTCCTCACAAAAGCCATGGCATCCTCAATTTTCCTCTTTATATCGAATTTTGAAACAGCATTTGGAAAAAATACAGTCAGTACATTTTCCTCATACTGTCCTACAATACAATCCGACCCAAGAACATAGGCTAATACCAGGAGAATAAAATCCCTGGACCTGCTGCCGTTTTCGTATAAATATTCTGCCCCGCTGATCTCTATACAGACCATAGCGCAGGAACCGTCAGCCAAAGCAATAAGGCTCTCACAAAGTTCCGCCGCTGTCCTTTGGGAATAAATTCCATTTGGCCTTTTTCTGGGCACCTCCTCCGTAAGCATCCCCTCCCACTGCTTTCTGTTCTGAGAATCCACAAAGCAGGCAAACATATATACACTCTCTGTTTTTGGATTATACTGAAGGTTTACTAAATCCGTCATCCAGCGGATCGAACCATCCGCAGAGATTCGGCGGCACTCAAAGGAAGACCACAATTCTCCTCTTTCGTATGCTTTCAGCAGATTTCCCCGTTTAAAACGTTCTGTAAACTCATCGCCTTCCCACTGAAAAAAAAGGCGGTTTTCTCCTCTGTCCAATATATCTGAATAAGACTTTCCCAAAGTCCACGCCGTCCGGTCCCTGCCTTCCATCCACAGATATTCTACAGAATCTGCGGTAAGGTTTATCTGCATCCTCGCAAGGAGTTTATGTCTTAAAGCTTCCGGCATAGGCCGTCTTGCCATATACGAGCTGTTAAGCCCTGTAATATCCGGAAGCTTTTCCTGAATTCCGATCGCTTTTACCGGATTTCCCTCTTCATCATAGGTCATATGGTAAGAAAGCGCTATCCATTCATAACAATTATTAGCCGTATCACGTATGATGAAGTTTCCGCTGCCTGCATCGCTTCCTCTTAATAGTTCTCTCGCAAATTCACGAAAATTTCCTGCTGAATCAGGATGAACCATTCCATTTTCCAGGAGAGATTCCGGAAAATCTTCCATTTTGGTGCTGTCCTCACAAGATTCACTGTTTATATCATAAATCCCGTAAATACGTTTTTTTATATCTACTTCCCACATGAGATGGGGCGTTTGCCCCAAAGCAATCCGCAGCCTTTCCTTGCTCTCCCGAAGCTGCCGCGCTTTTTCCATGAGCTCAGAGATATCTGTAGAAACCTCCAGCATAAGAGGTTCTCTGCTGTCGGGATAATAAAGGCGCACTGCACGTGCCTGCCGCCAGATCCATCTGGAATTTTTCCCGCCGATTCGCTGGATATGGCTGATCACTTCCCCGGTTTCCAGTCCTTCTTGTATCCGTTTTTTATATTCTTCCAGATAGTCCGGATGGATTCCCACTTGTTCCAAAGAGCAGGGAAGCTGAAACAGTTTCTGGCTGCTTCCGATCATCTGACAGAATCCAGGGCTTGCATAAATCACGGAAATTTCTTTTCCCGCTTCTAAAAGGCATACTCCTCCGTCCATATATTTTAACAGTGTGTGGAGCTGGATTGCATTCACTGGCCCTATCTTATTTACAATATAGTCATTGTTAACATCCTCGCAATCCGTTTCTACATAAAAACTGCTGTTTCCACATTTCTTAGCCTGTGCCAGCGCTCTTTCTGCACCGTCATACAACATTTCAAATGTAAGATTTTTTACCGGTGCCATATAAACGCCTACACACACAGTCACTCCATCTGAAAACGTACCGTCTCCTTTTACAGTAATCTGCAGTTTCTCACATATGGCATTTGCTTTCCTGTAAACAGAGGATTTGGTAATTCCGCCAGCTATAAAAACCACAAACGTATCATCCGCTATTTGCCCGATAATATCCGTAGCACGAAAAAGAGTGGGCAATATTTCACCCACACACTGAGCAACATAATTTTCCGCCCCAGTTCCTAAATTTTCCTTTAATTTATCAAAATCATTGATTGTTATCAAAAATATCGCACAATTATTTTCATGCCCCATTGTTTTTAAATATTCTACGATATATTCTTTTGTGGTATCGCCTTTCATAAGACCGGATACTGCATTCCTTCCCCCCCCCTAATATTTTCACTATTTTCGTCCAATTTATTTTTCCTCTCTAAATCCTATATTATTATTCTCAAGCATATTGTGATTATACCACAATTTATTTTTATGGAACAGTAATTCTTCTATATTTTAATTATTTCATCCAATTTTTTCTTTATTTTCACCAATCAAACAATTTCTATTGGAAAACATTATACCAATTCTTTATTATGTATAGCGAACTTTTTCTTTCACTTTTTATTCATTGTTTCTCCTTCTCTTTTGTTATATAATGGAATGGTTAATATTTTCCAGCATTTTAAAAGTCCGGATACAAACAAATATAAGAAAAGCAAGTTCAGGCGACAGGAATTTCTATCATCTGCCGGAAAATAATAATGAGGTGCTCTGATTATGATAGATAAAAAAGGCCGCCGAAAAAAGCTGCCGTTAAAACGAATTTTTCTCATTCTGTCCCTTATTTATATTTCCGCTCTTATTGTTCCGTATATTCCCCACAAAAAAGTATCCTCCTCTTTCCAGGATTCCTTTGCCGAACGAACCTTTTATTCCAATACAGCCGGAACAGAGCGGGTTGCATATATTGCCGATAATGAGGACACTCTGCTGTATCGCCTGCGCATGATCGAGGAAGCCCAGGAAGAGATCATTTTGTCTACCTTTGATTTTCACTCAAGCCATTCAGGCAGGGATATTTTGGCGGCTCTTAATCATGCGGCAAACCGAGGCGTATCTGTAAAAATTGTTGTGGACGGTATCAGCGGATTTTTTGATCTCCGCGGCAATCCCTACTTCCAGGCAGCAGCCTCTAACGAAAACATAGAAATCCGCATTTATAATCCAGTGAACCTTTTGGCCCCCTGGAAAATGCAGGCACGGCTTCATGACAAATATATGATCATCGACCGGAGCATGTACCTTCTGGTCGGAAGAAATACAACAAACCTGTTTCTTGGTGATTATTCCTCTTCTAAAAATATTGACCGGGAATTGTTTGTATACGAAACTGCCGACTCTCCCGATTCTTCCCTGTACCAGTTGCTGAAATATTTTGAAGAATTGTGGCAGCTTAAGGAATGCAGCGAGTATACCTGTCCAAAGATGACAGAGGAAATTAATGCCAGTATCTCTGAATTGGAAAAACACTACCTCTCTTTATTGGAACAGTACCCTGAAATAACAAAAGAATGGGACTGGGAAGCGCTTACCATGGAAACCAATAAAGTTTCTCTTTTATACAATCCCATGGAGGCAGAGAACAAAGAGCCCTGGATGTGGTATTCTCTTTATCAGCTCATGGAGGAGGGCAGAGAGATTACCATTTACACCCCTTATATCATCTGCGGAAGAGAAATGTACGAGGATCTCTCTTCTCTCACGGAAAGCGGCAGCTCTGTGGAGATCATCACAAACGACGTAGCCAGCGGGGCAAATCCCTGGGGCTGTACAGATTATTTTAACCAAAAGGAAAACATCTGGGAAACCGGTGTAAAAGTTTACGAGTTCATGGGCGCCCACTCCTGTCATACAAAAGCGGTACTGATCAATGACCGGATGAGTATTGTGGGTTCCTATAACCTTGATATGAGGAGCACCTACCAGGATACCGAGCTAATGCTTGCG
>CALIZJ010000318.1 GCA_938028845.1 uncultured Blautia sp. | reverse complement strand
GCTCTGTCCTGAGCGTACCTTTATTCTGGCCGCCCTTCATGCTCTTCATGGAGTCACGGAAGGTGGTAATGATCAAAGGCAGGGACTTGATCAGAGAAATGATACCGCCGGTAGCGATAGCACCTGCACCGATATATTTTACATAATTATTCCATATATTAGAAGCACCTCCGTCTGCGTAAAGCTGTGCGATGGTTACGCCTGCATCCGCCGGATACAGGGAAATGTCCGGTCCAAACAGACAGATCAAAGGAATGATCACCATCCATCCCACTAAGGAACCTACAAACATGTAGGACGCAATCTTCGGTCCAACGATATAGCCAACACCTAAAAGTGCGGGATACACTTCCATACCGATCTCGCCCTTAAAGGACTTGAAAGCTACGGCAACGTCCGCCGGGATCACTTTCAATCCGTCTACAATAAATTTAAAGACCGCAGCAAAACCCATACCGCTGAATACAGTAGCCGCATTGGAACCGCCTTCTTCTCCTGCAAGAAGTACTTCTGCGCAGGCTGTTCCTTCCGGATAAAGCAGTGTGGCATGTTCTTTTACGATCAAGGCATTACGAAGGGGCACCATAAACAGTACACCCAGTACACCGCCGCAAAGTGCAATCAGTGTGATCTCAATCAGGCTTGGCATATCGCATAAGCCTTCTTCTGCCCACAGAAACAGGGCAGGCATGGTAAAAATGGCACCTGCTGCCAGAGACTCACCTGCAGATCCAATGGTCTGGACGATGTTGCTTTCCAGGATGGAGTTTTTCTTCATGATAACGCGGATAACGCCCATGGAGATAACTGCTGCCGGAATGGAAGCAGAGATGGTCATACCTACACGAAGACCCAGGTATGCATTTGCTGCTCCGAAAACAACTGCAAGGATAAGACCCATGACAATGGATGTCACCGTAAATTCCGGCGTGATTTTCTCCGCCGGAATATACGGCTTAAACTCTTTGTTGTCGTTCATTTTTTCCTCTCCCTTTTTTTTATTTGTAAACCTCATGACATTATAGCGGAAAATTTAACAATATGCAAGGTTTTCTTCCCTGTTTTTTTATACATTTTTTACATTATTTTCAAAAAATTCAGACCATAGTTCAGCCGTCCATCTCCAACTGCCTCGTAAGGTACTTTCCTACGATCTTGGAAAAGTTTGAAATGTCGCGAATATAGGCAAAATCTTTGCCAAATATCTTCTTTTCTGTAGCCAGATCTTTTTCCTCTCCGGCAAATACGCCCAACACGCTGACCCCCAGATTCCGCAGCCGGCGCACCTGGGTAGCCGTATCGGAAATGGCATAACTTCCCTCATAGGGTTTGGGATTCTTGGCATTGGGACGGTTCACGATCACATCATAAGGTCTTCCGTCACTTAAAACAATCAGGATCTTTTTTTCTTCCTCCCTTTGCAAAAGGCTGTATCCGATGGTTTTTATGGCCAGTCCGTCCCTGTTATTGGAGGAGGTCACATAATTAAAAATGTTTTCATTGGCTTCCCTGGGATCGTCATATTTGCGGAACCGGTGAAGGATGGTATAATCCCAGAAAGTACAAAAACTGCTTACCCTGTGGGGAATCTCCACATTGCTCAGCGCTTCACTGATGATATATGCCTGCAGCGCCACATCCCCCTGCCGGCTCATCTGGGAGCCGCTTGCATCGATCAGAACGTCCACCACGAAATCTGAGGCATCTCCTTTCAGTTCCCGCTTAAAGATCCTGGCCTCCGGGCTTCTCCCCACTCTCCACACTCTGGACGGGACAATGATTCCACGGTCAGAGAGAACCTCCTGGGTCTCTGTCCTGAGCACCAGAGAAAGCTTCAGCAGCTCTGTCAAATTGGAAATATTTCTTTTCACACTTCTGTGCTTGTCATGGTACAGCCAGATATTTTTATTTTTCAGTCTTTTTGCGTATTCGTACTGATAATTTCGTTTCACAGGATTTTTCAATATCCCTTCTGTGAAATAAAGACTGCAGTCGCTGTGGATCTCCCTGCACATCAGATAATTCATTTTCTTTTCTTCAGAAGGGGTGAGATAGGTTTTTCCATAATTCAGCTCCACATAGGTATGGGATTTTTCCAGCGCCTCTGGGGAAAGAACGGTGATCTTACGTTTTGTCTTACGCTGTTTATCCATATCCTGGGTAATGCCGGAGTCCTCCAGGCTTGTCATATTTGTGGTAAGCTGTTCTACATACTGTGCCAGGGCATCCTCATACATATCCTCGGAAAGATAGTCCTCCCAGCCGTATTCCATCAGCTCTTCCAAGGTGACAGAGAGTACCTTCTTTAAGTCTCCGTGCTGTCCTTCAAAGGCCGGATCGACCATACGGTTATAAAGGGTATCAATAATTTCCAAAAGCTCCATAGTATCTCTGGCATGACGTGCCTGATAAAGGAGATCCCGGTAAATTTTTATCCCTTTCTCCACCTCATGATCCTTTTGGGAAAGGCGGTCCCTTAAAACAGCGACTTTAAGGCGTCCCAGCAAATTTTCCATGGAGGGCATTTCCTCAAATTCCTGGTCCAGAATATCGGAAAATGCCTGCCTTTGCATTTCCAGCACCCCAGGCCTGTCCCGGCAGATCTTTTCTCCGATCGCCTCCTCAATGCAAAGCTGCGCCAAGGAAGTCAGATCCCGCTCATCCGCCTGGAGAAAAATTTTCTTTACAAGATACAGTCCCATGAGCTCTTTATCATAATATTTTGCAAAAGCCCCTTGTTTTATGCCGTCATACAGGGCGATCGCCCTGGAACGGAGGAACAGGGATACATCCGGCTTTATTTTTAAAGTATAATCCCCGCTTACCGTCCACAAAAGGTTTCTTATGCGATTTTCAAGGTCCAGTTTATATTCTTCGATTTCAAGGTTATCTGCCTTATTCATACACATCTTCCCTTGTCCAGTTCATAGGGATCCTTGTACGTACTACATCCTCGACGATTTCTTTTTCAAAAATATCAAATGTTTTATTCACCACGCCCATTTGCAGCGCCTGCCAGGGAGACAGGCCTGTTCCTACAATCTTAAGGGCGGCTAAAAGCCCTCTTAAGTCCAGGGACTTTGTGGAAATCTCGCTGTTCTGCGCCTTAAGCTGAAGATCCAGAAAAACACCGGCAAACTGTTCTTTTGCCTTTTCTGTGATCTGGGGAAACATCTTTTCAAAAATAAAATTCAAGGTTTCCTCTGTCTGTGCAGGCATATCGATCACCAGGAACCTGGAGACCAGCGCCTCATTCAGCTCCTTCGTCCCCGCATATCCATAATTCATAGTCCCTATAAATCTGGCAGCGGGATGAAGGTCGATCTTATCATATCCAGGTACATCGATGGATCTTCGATAATCTAAAGTGGCATGAAGAACGGAAACGGCATCATTTTTCGCCATATTGATCTCATCCAGGATACCGAATCCGCCGTATTCTGCGCATTGGTAAATAATGCCCTTTCTCAGTTCTACCTCATTGTTCCGGAAAGTATCCGTCCCGATGAGATCTCCGCTGTTTGTATTTACATGGAAGGATACATTGTAGGAAGGTCTCCTGAAAATATAGGCAAGATTTTCCGCAAGGATATTTTTACCGGTAGCCTTGGAACCTGTCAGAAGAAGGTTCTCGCCTTCCAGAAGCCCCGCAATGGCCATCTCCAGGATCTCTTTTCCATAAAAGGGTATAGAGGGCTTCACCACACGGTATGCCGCTTCCTCTGGAAGGGGGTATTTCTCCCGAAACTCCTCTACCTGCCGGATAAGCCCAGAGGAAACCTCCTGCTCTTTTAAAAAAAGTAATTCATCCATTCCCTGCATACTCCTTTTCTCTTGTCTATACCTCAAAGATCAGATCCCCGTAAGAAGGCATCGGCCACATTTCTTTGTCAACGATCATTTCCAGCTCATCCACTGGTTTTCTTAAAGCCTCCATTGCTTTAAATACTTTTTCCCTGCAGAAGACAGCGCGCTCTCTTCCTTCAGGCACAGCGCTTATTTCCTCTACCAGTTCCTTTAACGCTCCCATAGCCTGGTTTGTCTCTTTTAAAAGTTCGGATGTGCGGTTTAAAAGGCCAAGCTGCACGCTTACGTCGATATCTCCCACGGCACGTACCTGGTTAATGGATTCCGCCAGCACAGTCGTATACTTTATAACTGCAGGAATGATCTGCTTTGTGGCAATATCGATCATGGTCTTTGCTTCTATATTGATCGCCTTTGCATAGATCTCATACTGGATCTCTGCTCTGGATTTCAGTTCCGCACTGGTAAATACACCGAATGTCTCAAAAAGTTTTACGGATTTTTCCGTGGTAAGGGCAGGAATGGCGTCTACCATGGAAGGCAGGTTTGGAAGCCCTCTTCTTGCAGCTTCTTCTTCCCATTCCGGCGCATAGCCGTTTCCATTGAACACGATCCGCTGATGCTCGGATGCATATTCCTTGATCAGATCATGGACTGCCAGATCAAAATCCACCGCAGCTTCCAGACGGTCACACGCCTCTTTAAACGCCTCTGCCACGATGGTATTCATCACTACGTTGCACTGAGAGATAGAATCCCTGGCTCCTACCATACGGAATTCAAATTTATTTCCTGTAAAAGCAAAAGGTGAGGTACGGTTCCGGTCTGTAGCGTCCTTCATGAAATCCGGAAGGGTCTTTACACCTGTTTCCAACTTCTTTCCTTTAATGCTGTGGGTAGCCGTACCGGTGCTGATCAACTGGTCCAGCACATCCTCAAGCTGTTCTCCCAAAAAGACGGATACAATAGCAGGCGGTGCCTCGTTTCCGCCCAGACGGTGATCGTTTCCTACATCCGCCGCAGATTCCCGAAGAAGATCCGCATGGATATCCACTGCCTTTAAAATACAGGTCAGCACAAGGAGGAACTGGATATTTTCGTGAGGAGTCTTTCCCGGGTCCAGAAGATTGATCCCATCGTCTGTGGTAAGGGACCAGTTATTGTGTTTACCGGAACCGTTTACTCCTACAAAGGGTTTTTCGTGAAGAAGGCAGCGCATTCCATGGCGGCTTGCCACTTTCTTTAAAATACGCATCATGATCTGGTTATGATCAGCCGCGATGTTCGCCGGAGCATAGATCGGCGCAAGCTCATGCTGTGCAGGCGCCACTTCATTGTGCTGGGTCTTTGCGGCTACCCCAAGCTTCCAACATTCTTCGTTGACCTCTTTCATATAGGCAGAAATTCTCTGACGAATGGTTCCCAGATAATGGTCGTCCATCTCCTGTCCCTTTGGCGGCATTGCTCCGAAAAGGGTTCTTCCTGTGTAGATCAGGTCTTTTCTCTGCATCCATTTTTCTTTGTCAATGAGGAAATATTCCTGTTCCGCACCCACAGAAGGGGTCACTTTCTTTGATGTAGTATTTCCAAACAGACGGATCAGGCGCAGTGCCTGGGTATTGATCGCCTCCATGGAACGAAGGAGAGGAGTTTTCTGATCCAAAGCCTCTCCTGTATAGGAACAGAAAGCTGTAGGGATACATAAAGTTCCTCCTGCCGCATCGTGACGCACAAATGCCGGGGAAGTACAATCCCAGGTAGTATATCCTCTTGCCTCAAAAGTCGCGCGAAGCCCTCCGGATGGGAAGGAAGAGGCATCCGGTTCACCCTTGATCAGTTCTTTTCCGGAAAAACTCATGAGTACCTTTCCATTTTCCATAGGAGCGCTGATAAAAGCATCATGTTTTTCTGCCGTAACTCCTGTCAGCGGCTGGAACCAGTGGCTATAGTGGGTGGCGCCTTTTTCTATCGCCCATTCTTTCATCTCATGAGCTACCACATCTGCGATTTCCATAGAGAGCTCTTTGCCCTCTTCGATGGTCTTCTTTAAGTCCTTATAGACTTTCTTGGGCAGGCGTGCCTGCATGACTGAATCGTTAAATACGTCACATCCAAAGGTTTCCACTACGTCGATATATTCTCCCATTTTCTCTCTCCTTTTTTCTTTTATTTCGTTGTTATCGCCTTTGTATTTTTTAGATAAATATCTAAAACGCTGTGTTTGTTTTCTATATTTACCAGCTTATGATCTCCGCCAAACTCTCCGTCCAGAGTCCAGGGAACCTCTTCATCGGATTCCAGGGTAAGCTTGCTTGCCTTAAAAGAATACACCAGATCGGAATTGTCTTCCGCCGTGAGGATCGCGGACAGGATTTCCTGAAGTTCCAGAGGATTTTTGGGCATGGTAATTAAAGTTACTTCAAACAGCCCATCATTCATATCCACATTTTTTCCGGTAAGATTTTTAAAGCCCCCTACTGACCGGGAATTGGTGATCATTCCGAATATAAAATTATCTTCTATGGTCCTATCCTCTGTCTCTACTTTCATATGATAAGACTTAATATCCAGGAGACGTTTTACGCCTTCCAGCACATAGGCCACATGTCCCAAAATATTCTTAAGATCCTGATCCGTCTGATAAGAAACATCTGTAAAAAGGCCAAAAGCAGCTATATAGGTGAAGATCTCATCGTTAAATCTTCCGATATCACAATGATACAATTCTTCTTCCATGATCATAGAAGCCGCGTCCACCACGTTTTTAGGCATGGCAAGACTGTTTGCAAAATCATTGGTACTTCCTGCAGGTATATATCCTACGGGCACATTCGTCCCGCTTTCCATGATTCCGGAGACTACTTCATCCAAAGTTCCGTCTCCCCCGCTGCATACGATCAGGTCCACGTTCCCAGCATACTTCTTTGCCTGTTCATAAGCGTCCTTGGGATACTGGGTAGCATGTATGACTACTTCATAATGGTTACTGTTAAAAATATCAATGATTTCAGAGAGCTTTGTTTTTATCTTCCCTTTTCCTGCTTTTGGATTAAAGATAAACAGCATTTTCTTTTCCACAAGCTTTTCCCCTTTCTATTCCGCTGCCTCTTGCCGTCAAAAATTTCCTTTTACTTCCTGAAAAGGTAGAATTATTTTATCTTAAAACTATAAAAAAAACAAGCCCGTTATCTGGGCTTGTTTTAGTAGCGAGAGGGGGAGTCGAACCCTCGACACTACGGGTATGAACCGTATGCTCTAGCCAACTGAGCTATCTCGCCATATTTATTTTAGATGGGGCCTATAGGGCTCGAACCTAT
>CALIZJ010000317.1 GCA_938028845.1 uncultured Blautia sp. | reverse complement strand
TTAATATTCCTACCTTATGTTACCATTCAGAAGTGTCCACCTTCGGCGCATGCCGTTTATGTACGGTGGAAGATGACAGGGGAAGGACTTTTGCCTCCTGTTCCGAGGAACCAAGGGACGGAATGGTGATTTATACAAACTCCGGAAGGATCAAAAAATACAGAAAACTGATCGTGGAGCTGCTTTTGGCAGCGCACTGCCGGGATTGTACTACCTGTATCAAAAGCGGAGAGTGTATTCTCCAGGAGCTTGCGCACCGTCTGGGCGTAAGGGATATCCGTTTTGAAAACACCAGGGAGGTAAGAGAAATCGACGACAGCTCTCCCTCTATCGTACGCGATCCTAATAAATGTATTCTTTGCGGAGACTGTGTGCGGGCCTGCGAGGAGCTGCAGGGCATAGGCGCCCTTGGATTTGCTTTCCGCGGCACAGACGCTATGGTTATGCCTGCCTTTAACAAAAAAATCGCAGAAACTTACTGTGTAAACTGCGGACAATGCCGTGTATTCTGTCCTACAGGAGCGATTTCCATTAAAACGCATACAGATGAAGTGTGGGATGCCCTGGCAGATCCGAATATCCGTGTGGTAGCCCAGATCGCGCCGGCTGTCCGTGTAGCGGTAGGAGATCATTACGGCATGCAGAAAGGAAGAAGTGTAATGGGAAAAATCGTCAATGCCCTTCACAGGATGGGATTTGACGAGGTTTATGACACTTCCTTCAGCGCGGATCTGACTATCATGGAAGAATCCGCAGAATTCTTAAAACGCCTGGAAACAGGTGAGAATCTGCCTCTGCTTACTTCCTGCTGTCCGGCATGGGTGAAATTTGTCACAGACCAGTATAAAGAGTTTGTACCGAATATTTCCACCTGCCGTTCACCCCAGGGAATGATGTCCGCAGTTATCAAGGAATATTTCCGGGATCCTGAACACGCAGACGGAAAGAAGACGGTTATGGTATCTATTATGCCGTGTACAGCGAAAAAGGCGGAGGCAATCCGTCCCAACTCCTTTACAGAAGGGCAGCAGGATACCGATATTGTAATCACTACAACGGAGCTGATCCGTATGATCGATAACTTCGGCATCGACTTCGCAGCCCTTGATCCGGAGGCCTGTGATATGCCCTTTGGTTTCGGCTCCGGCGGCGGCGTGATCTTTGGTGTTACCGGCGGTGTGACGGAGGCAGTGCTGCGCCGTCTAACCCATAATCATACAAAAGAAGCGATGCAGGAAATCGCAGAGTGCGGCGTCCGTGGAGAGGAAGGAATAAAAGAGTTCAGCGTGCCGTATAATGGAATGGAACTTAAAATCTGTGTAGTCAGCGGTCTGGCAAACGCAAGAACTGTGATGGAGAGAGTAAAGAACGGAGAAGCACAGTATCATCTCATAGAGGTAATGGCATGCCGCAGAGGCTGTATCATGGGCGGAGGTCAGCCTACCAGAGCGGGCGTACGGACCAAAGCAGCCAGAGCAAAAGGCCTTTACAACGCGGACAACACCATGATCATCAAGAAATCCGATGAAAATCCACTGGTGATCGAACTCTACGCAGGTCTTCTGAAAGGAAAAGAGCACCAGCTGCTTCACAATGATTTCTATTAAAATATAGGCAATATCATCAAAAAATAGAATAGCAGAAAGCCCCCTGGCATATATTGTAATAATACATGCGTTGTGTGAAAAATATGCAAGGGGGCTTTTTTATATGGAAAATTTTCAGGTTTACCGGGATATTCAGGCGCGTACCGGCGGTGATATATACATAGGCGTTGTTGGCCCTGTCCGTACTGGAAAATCTACTTTTATCCGAAGATTTATGGAACTTATAGCTTTGCCGGGAATGGAGGAAGAGCACCGGGCAGAGGTAAGAGACCAGCTTCCTTTAAGCGGTTCAGGAAAAATGATCACCACTGTGGAGCCGAAATTTATCCCCAAAGAAGCCGTACCTGTACTTTTAGGGGGAGAGCAGCAGGTAAAAGTCCGTCTCATTGACAGCGTAGGATTTTTGGTTAAGGACGCTTCCGGTCATGTGGAGGATGGAAAGGAGCGTATGGTAAAAACTCCATGGTTTGAAAAATCCATTCCCTTCCATGAGGCGGCAAAGATCGGTACGCAAAAAGTGATTCAGGAACATTCTACCATCGGTCTTGTGCTTACCTGTGACGGAAGCTTCGGGGAACTTCCCAGGGAGAATTTCTTGGAAGCAGAAGCGCTGACGGTCAGCGAGCTGAAAAAGCAGGGCAAACCCTTCCTTGTACTTGTAAATTCCCAGATGCCTTACAAGGAAGAGACCCTAAAGCTCGCTAAAGAACTGGAGGAAAAATACCAGGTCACAGTCCTTACTGCCAACTGTGAGCAGCTTCGCAAGGAGGATGTGTCCCGTATTCTGGAAAAGGTTCTTTATGAATTTCCGGTAAGCGAGATCCAGTTCTTCATTCCTAAATGGGTAGAAATGCTGTCTATGGATCACGAAGTAAAGGCAGATATCTTAGGGCAGATAAAAGCAGCCATGAAAAACCTTACCCATATCCGGGATATTAACCGGGAATCGGTAAAACTTCAGGGGCCCTTCGTACAGGATACCCTCCTTGAAAATGTGAGTTTGTCTGACGGCAGGGTGCGGGTGCGCATCCAGATCAACGATGAATTCTATTATAAGATGCTCAGCGAGATGAGCGGGATTCCTATGGAAAGCGAATATGAACTGATCCATACCATGCGGGAACTGGCGGCAATGAAGGAAGAGTATACCAAGGTGCAGGCGGCACTGGAGTCCGTGCGCGGCAATGGATATGGGGTGGTGGTGCCGGAGCTTTCTGAAATCCAGATAGAAGAGCCTACAGTGATCCGCCAGGGGAATAAATTTGGGGTGAAAATTAAGTCTAAAAGTCCTTCTATCCATATGATCAAGGCAAATATTGAGACAGAAATCGCCCCCATTGTGGGAACAGAGCAGCAGGCAAAGGATTTAATCCAGTATATCGGGGAAAGCGCCCAAAGAGGAGAGAGTATCTGGGAAACCAATATTTTCGGAAAATCCATCGAGCAGCTGGTCCAGGACGGAATCCGAAACAAGATTGCCTGCATCAGTGAAGAAAGCCAGGTAAAGCTCCAGGACACCATGCAAAAAATCGTCAACGACAGCAAGGGCGGGCTGGTGTGTATTATTATATAGAGAAAAAGACGGGAATAAGGCAGATGGCCGGGAAGCGAGGGAGAGAGACGCTTTCCGGCTGTTTTTTGGAGGGAATGCATAAGTATTTTTCATATAGTGTGAGTTTTCATGCGCATCTTTAACACAAAAAACAATGTTAAAAAATCTTTTTAAAATAAACTGTGATTTTTTGACAATTTTCCTCGTATTACT
>CALIZJ010000316.1 GCA_938028845.1 uncultured Blautia sp. | reverse complement strand
TATGGTAAACCCTCCATAAAACTGCTCATCGCCTTCCCATTGCCGTGCCTCCGAAAGAAAAGTTTTCGCCGGCGTACCAGTCAGGTTTTCCAGTACAGCCGCCATTTCCTCCATTTCCTTTTCATTTAGCCTTACTTCTTTATAAAAGCCGATGGGATATGCGATATACATATTCTGTAAAAACTCCCCGTAAAGAGTCTCCCAGGCGTTTTCCATGATCACTTCGGGATCCTCCTTAGGATGCATCCCATAATCCTCTCCCTCTACAGGCTCAGAAAGTTTTTCTCCCCTAAAATCCATGGCGTCCTGGCTGTTCTGCATGATAAACGCCCCCGCCGCATAGATTACAAACAAAAGAGAAAAGACAACCTTTTTTAATTCCTTTAAATACAGCATGAAAGCTCCACCTCCCCTTTTCTTAAATCCGCGCCGTTTTCATGCAGACAAAGGAGATAGGCGTCCTCCATATGAGGCTCGCATAAATCCGCTCCCTCCACCGGCTGTTTTGACAAAAGTCGTACATGCATGCTCCTTCCCCGGGGTTTCACGCTGGTGACCAGATACTGCTGTTTTAATTCTTCCAGCGTTTTTTTATCTGCGTCTATTTCATACACCTTATTTACCGCGTTCTCCATCAGCTCTTCCACTGTTCCCCAAAACAAAAGGGACCCTTTGTCCAGAATGCCAATGTTCTCACAGGACGCTTCCACATCCCCCACAATGTGAGTGGAGAGGATGACGATCCTGTCCTTCGCCACATCCCCTAAGAGATTCCGGAAGCGGATCCGCTCCTCCGGATCCAATCCCGCAGTGGGTTCATCCACGATCAAAACCTTTGGGTCATGAAGAAGCGCCTGGGCAATGCCAAGCCTACGCTTCATTCCTCCTGAAAGAGCCTTTACCTTCTTTTTCTCCTCTCCGGCAAGATTCACCTGATCCAAGAGCATGGGAATCCGTTTTCTCCGCTCATCTCCCGGCATCCCGGAGAGTACTCCCAGGTAATCCATCACCTCCCCCACGCTCATAGAAGGATACATGGAAAAATCCTGAGGAAGATAGCCGGTGATCTTCCGTATTTCCTTAGCTTCCTTTAACGGGATGCCGCACACCTTCACCTGTCCGTCCTTTAAAGGAAGCAGAGTAGATAACGTTTTCATAAGCGTTGTCTTTCCCGCTCCATTAGGCCCTAAAAGACCGAACATTCCCCTTTCTATGGTAAGAGTGATCTCATGAAGCACCTGCTTTTTCCCATAATATTGATTCAGATTCTTAATCTCAATCCTGCTGTCCATAAAAAAACCTCCTTGTAATTCTCTTACAAGGAGATTGTAAAATACACTTTTCAAGTTTTTATCTACTTATTTAAATTAAAAATCTCGCCGTAACACAAGCCCCCTCCCGGGTATTTTTTAAGGTAAGGCTTCCTTTGCACTTTTCACATAAAATCCTGCAGATATAAAGCCCCATGCCAAACTGTCCGCCTTTTATCTCCTTTCCCTGATAAAAAGGCTCTGCAGCTTTCTCAAGACTTTCTTTTGAAAAACCGCCGCCGTCATCCTGCACGGAGATGACCAAAAACTGATCTGTCTTCACCTCTGCCTGGATTTTTTTCTTTCCATAACGCACAGCATTCGCCAATAGATTTTGATACACCTGTTCCACCAGATTTAGGTCTGCCTGAAAGTTTTCTTTTATATTTTCCGCTTTTATAGAGAAGTCCAGGCTTTTGCAAAGAATTTTTCCGCTTTCTTCCAGCCGCTTACAGAGCTCCTCCCCCGTCACCAAAGTTTTCGTCACCTCCAGATCATCAAGCCTTTGTACCTGGTTCATAGCGGCAACATACTCCTCCAGCCTTTTTATATTTCCGTGCATGGTCCTTGCGGCGGAGACAATCTTTTCCCTGGGCATTTGTCCGTTCGCCGCGTATTTTATGAGCATTTCGCTTTGTCCTTCAAGTACTGTAAGAGGCGTACGCATGTCATGGGAAAAAGCCGCGTTCAGCCGCCTGCGTTCTTCCATCTGCCGCCACATCTCCCGGTTGTTTTCCAGAAGGGCACGGCGCATTTCCTCAAAGGAGCCGCACAGCCGCCCAAGCTCATTCTCCCGTTCATAGGTTATGGAAAAATCCAGATCCTGCTGCGCTATTTTCTCAGCTCCTTCATCCAAAAGTTCCAGGGGCTTTTTCAAATTTCTTTTATAGAACAAAATGCTGGTAACTACAATAGAACCGCAAAAGCTTAAAAACGGAAGAAACCAGGCTAATATCCCGGCAGCCTCGTCCACTGTCAGTTCCCAGTCTGAGTAAAATTCCCTGGGATCGCTGAGATAAACGTATCCGCTGGTTCCTGTAGGAACCCCGTCTTCATAAAAAAGCTCTACCGGTTCCCTGTTGGCCATCTTCTCATATTTCTGCCGGATCTGATCCTGTATGCTCTGGCAGATAACAGAAAAGATTATGGAAAGGCAAAGAGCTGCCAACAGGCCTCCCACCATATAGACGGCAAAGGATACCTTCAGGGAGGAAGAATTGCGTTTTCTTTTTATCCATTCCTTCAGGCTTTTCACTTTCCCCAGGATCATGGAGATACCTCTCGTGGATTTTCTCATTTTTTCCATTTATACCCCACTCCCCATACGGTTTCTATGCAGGGGGCCGCCCCGGCAGCAGAAAGTTTTTGACGCAGCCTTCGGATATGTTCCGCCACTACAGCACTGTCTCCCTCGCTTTCATAACCCCAGATCCTTTCGTAGATCCGTTCTTTGTCAAATACCTGTCCTGGATGCTGGGAAAGCAGCTCCAAAATATCGAATTCTTTTTTCGCAAGAGAAATGGGTTCCCCTTTGAAATACACACAGTGCTCCAGATAATCTATGGACAGTTCCTTTTGGAAGTTCACTCTATGAGAATCCCGCGTCCGCTCCTCTCTTCTTAAATGAGCCGCCACCCGGGCGCCCAGCTCCTCTAAAGAAAAGGGCTTTACAATATAATCATCCCCGCCGATCCCAAACCCTTTGATCTTATCGCTGTCCTCCACCCGGGCAGTTAAAAATAAAATAGGGCAGGACACAAACCGGCGGATCTGCGCACAGACAGAAAGGCCGTCCTTATCCGGCATATTGATATCCAAAAGGATCAGATCCGGATTTTGGGCAGCCTTCTTCACCGCTTCCTCCCCGCCGGACGCTAAAAGCACCTGATAGCCATTATAGAAAAAATAATCTCCCAGCATTTCCAGGATATCCTTTTCATCATCCGCGATCAAAATTGTTTTTTTCACAGCCTCACCTCCATATGGAGGTATCTTAGCATATAATTTTCAATTTTTCATCAACTGGAAAAAGAAAAACCAGGAACACACTCCGCTCCTGGTTTTTCTTCATTCATTCTTTAAATTCCACGCCGCGTTTTCCTTTGGGACAGTCCTTGCAGCAGCCGCAGCCACAGCCGCCCGCTTTCCTGTTCTTCCATTTTCGATAGAGGACAAATCCAACCAGCCCGAACACAATGAGCAAAATAAGGATATCAACAATCATTGTTTCCTCCTCCTGACGCACCTGCTGCGTCATCAAGGCAGATTTTGGAGTTTACTTCCAAGCTCCCGCCTTTGCCTGTCATGAAAGACAAAGCTCCAATTTTTCCACCATCTCGTCAATCTGCGCCCTGGTGATAACAAGAGGCGGTACGATCCTTAAAACATCCGTTCCGGCGGAGATCACTACCAGACCGTTGTCAAGCGCTTTCTTGATCACATTCCCTACCGGGCGTCCTGTGATCACAAGCCCCTGCATCAGACCTTTTCCTCTTCTTGTCTGTACACAGTCGTATTTTTCCACCAGATCGTCCAGTTTTCCCTCCAGATAGGGGGTCAGTTCCTGTACATGGGCCAGGATCATATCCTTTGCAAAAATGTCAAACACCTTGCTCACCGCTGCGCACACAAAAGGATTTCCACCATATGTCGTTCCATGATCTCCAGGCTTCAAGGAGGCTGCCGCCGCCTTTTCATTCAAGACAAACGCTCCTACCGGAACACCGCTTCCCAACGCCTTGGCACAGGTCATAATATCCGGCTTAACCCCATAGGCCTGCCATGCGAAATAGCTTCCGGTCCGTCCCATGCCGCACTGGATCTCATCAAAGATCAGCAGAATATCCTTTTCATCGCAAAGCTGACGAAGTCCTTCCAGGAAGCTTTGCTCTGCCGGATAGATTCCTCCCTCTCCCTGGATCACCTCTGTAATGATCGCGCAGGTTTTATCAGTAACCTGGGCTTTTACACTCTCCAGGTCATTAAAATCCGCGAACTTCACTCCTCCCATCAAAGGCTCAAAAGGTTCCCTGTAATGAGCGTTTCCTGTAACAGACAAAGCTCCGATACTTCTTCCATGGAAAGAATGGTTCATGGCAATGATCTCATGCCCTGCATGTCCGTCTCTTTCGTAAGCATATTTTTTTGCCGCCTTTAACGCCCCTTCTATAGCCTCGGTTCCGCTGTTGGTAAAAAAGGCCTTGGAAAGTCCGCTTGCCAGCACCAGCTTTGCCCCGGCTTCACTCATTGGTTCATTGTAATATAAATTAGAAATATGAATAAGCTTGTCTATCTGCTCCTTAAGGGCTTCATCATAGCCTGGATAATGATATCCTAAAGCATTTACAGCAATACCTGCCGCACAGTCCAGATATTTTTTTCCTTCTGTATCATGCAGATAGCAGCCCTCTCCCCGTTCAAAAACAACAGGGAAACGATTATATGTGTGCAGAATATTTACTTCTGCCTCTTCTATTTGTTCACGCATGTTCATGATAATATTTCTCCCCATCTTCTCGTAATATAGCGGTTCCGATACCTTTGTTGGTAAAGATTTCCAGAAGCAGGCTGTGCGGGATCCTTCCGTCTAAGATATGCACCCGGTTCACCCCGTTTTCAATGGCGTCAATGCAGTTGCGCAGCTTAGGGATCATACCGCCTCCCACATATCCTTCCGAGATCAGCTCCTCCGCTTCATGGACATGGAGCTCTGAGATCAATGTGGAGGGATCGTTCTGATCCTTATACACGCCTTCGATATCTGAAAGGAAGGCCAGCTTTTCCGCATGAACCGCCTCTGCAATGGCACAGGCAGCATCGTCCGCATTAATGTTGTAAGTAGCAAAATTTTCATCATACCCCACTGGAAATACAATGGGAAGGAAATCCTTTTCCAAAAGATCCTGAAGAATCTTAGGCTGTACACAGGTAATCTCTCCCACATAGCCGATATCTTCCCCGCCGGAAAGCTTCTTCCTGCACTGAAGGAGTCCTCCGTCCTTTCCGCTGATCCCCACAGCCTTTACTCCAAGAGACTGTACCAGGGTCACAAGCTCTTTATTTACCTTTCCAAGGACCATCTCAGCAATCTCCATGGTATCCTTATCCGTCACCCGAAGTCCATTGACAAACTTGGCTTCCATTCCTACCTTCTCTACCCAGCGGCTGATCTCCTTGCCTCCGCCGTGGACAATGATAGGCTTAAAGCCTACCAGTTTTAAAAGCACTACGTCCTTAATGACATTTGCCTTCAATGTTTCGTCCAGCATAGCGCTCCCACCATACTTAACCACTACGATCTTACGATTAAAGCGCTGGATATAAGGAAGAGCCTCGATCAGCACCTCTGCCTTTTCCAGATATTTTTGTTTAACCATACTTCTTCTCCTTTTTCTTTCCCTGATCAGGAAGGTTACCGCTCAACTTACGACCGTCAAGAACGATAATCTGCGTTGATCTTTACATAATCATAAGTGAGGTCACAGCCCCAGGCCACCGCGCTCGCCTCTCCCATTTTTATATCGGCAATGGCGGTCACCTCGTCCTCGGACAAAATCTTTGTGGCTTCCTCCTCACTATATCCAGTGGAAACTCCATTTTCAATGATTTTTATCTTTCCTGCCTTGCTTTCAAAATACAGATCCACTTTTTCCGGATCAAACTGTACGCCGGAATAGCCCAAAGCACATAAGATCCTTCCCCAGTTCGCATCGTGGCCGTAGATAGCCGCCTTCGTAAGAGACGAGGTTACTACGGACTTACTTAAGGTTACCGCGTCTTCTTTTGTCAGGGCGCCGATCACCTTTACCTCAAACAGGGCAGTCGCCCCCTCTCCGTCCCCGGCGATCTTTTTTGCCAGGTAGGTGTTGATATAATTCAAAGCCTTTTTAAAGGCAGCGTAGTCTTCATTCTTTTCTGTGATTTTTGGATTTCCCGCCAGGCCATTCGCTAAAAGGAGCACTGTATCATTTGTGGAAGTATCTCCGTCCACAGAGACCATATTGTAGGTATCCTTGACATCCTCACTTAACGCTTCCTGTAAAAGTTCCTTGGTTATATCCGCATCTGTGGTAACAAAACTAAGCATTGTACACATATTCGGATGGATCATGCCGGAGCCCTTGCACATGCCTCCTATGGTCACCGTTTTTCCGCCGATTTCTATTTGTACGGCAATCTCCTTCTTCACCGTATCTGTAGTCATAATGGCCTGGGCCGCCGCTGTTCCTGCTTCTAAAGATGAGGAAAGCTCTCCGGCCATAGCCTCCACGCCTTTGGCAATCCGGTCTATAGGCAGCTGCATCCCGATCACGCCTGTAGATGCTACCAGCACACTGTCTGCCTCAATACCTAATGCTTTCGCCGCAGCATCCGCCGTAGCGGCGCAGTATCCGTATCCTTCCTGCCCTGTGCAGGCGTTGGCAATTCCGCTGTTGCACACCACTGCCTTTGCAAAGGGGTGGTGATACACGATTTCCTGGTCCCATTTCACCGGAGCCGCCTTTACCACATTGGTAGTAAAAGTTCCCGCGGACACACAGGGCGTTTCGCTGTAAATCATCGCCATATCTGTCCTGTCTTTATATTTTATTTCCGCCGCTGTAGCTGCTGCCTGAAATCCTTTAGGAGCAGTCACTCCGCCTGTTATGATTTCCATATGCCAGTTTCCTCCTGCTTTATCAAATATTTTCGCACTTATGGTACCATAGGCACCTGAAGAAGTCCCTCTGTCTCCGGCAGCCCAAACAACAGGTTCATATTCTGCACCGCCTGTCCGGCTGCTCCTTTTACCAGGTTATCCATAGCGCCCATCATAATGATCCTATTCGTTCTCGGATCGATCTTAAAGTTCACATCCACGTAATTGCTGCCCTCTACCCACTTCGTCTGAGGACACACATCTTTATCCAGAACCCTCACGAAAGTTTCTTTTTCGTAATATTTATCGTAAGCCGCCTTAACTTCTTCATAGGAAACTTCTTTTTTCAGCGAAGCATAGGCGGTTACAAGAATTCCTCTGTTCATGGGGACCAAATGCGGTGTAAAATTAATCCGCACTTCATGGCCGCAGGCATAACCGAGCTGGTCTTCAATCTCCGGTGTATGTCTGTGAGAGGCCACTCCGTAAGCCTTAATGTTTTCGTTAACCTCGCAGAAAAGATTATCCACCTTTGCTCCCCTGCCGGCCCCGGATGTACCGAGATCGGAAGAGCACACGTCTGA
>CALIZJ010000315.1 GCA_938028845.1 uncultured Blautia sp. | reverse complement strand
TATCTATACCGATCTTTACCGTAGTATCAGGTTTTCGTTTGCCCAAGAGGCACACGGTTTCCACATGAACGGTCTGACAAAACTGATCCACACAGCATCCCCGTTCCACCCTATATCCGGCTTCTAAAAACGCTTCCAGATCCCTGGCCAGGCTGGTTGCTTTGCAGGAGATATAGACGATCCGCTCTACCCCATAAGAAATGATCTTCGGCAAAGCTTTCGGGTGGATGCCGTCTCTTGGGGGATCCAGAATGATCACATCCGGCTTTTCTTCCACCTGGTCCAGAATCTTCAAGACATCCCCGGCAATAAAACGGCAGTTGGAAATTCCGTTTTGGGCTGCGTTTTCTCTGGCCGCCTCTACCGCTTCTTCCACGATTTCCACACCGATCACCTCTTTTGCCACCGCCGCTGCAAGCTGGGCAATGGTTCCTGTCCCACTGTACAAATCGAAAACTTCCAGATCTTTCGTGTCGCCAATGTAGTCTCTCACCACAGAATACAGTACCTCTGCTGCCAGGGTATTCGGCTGGAAAAAGGAAAACGTACTGATTTTAAACTTCAATCCCAAAAGGGTTTCATAAAAATACTCCTGCCCGTAAAGGATCCGTGTCTCATCACTTTGTACTACATCAGACAAAGAATCGTTGAGAATGTGCATGATCCCTACGATTTTCCCCTCCAAAGGCAATTCCAGGAGTTTTTCTACCAGAGGTGCCATATCGTGCTCTTCCTGGCTTGTGGTAATGATATGTACCAGGATTTCTCCTGTGGTGACGCCTCTTCGCAGAAGAAGATGCCTTAAATACCCCACATGCTGCATCTTTTTATAATAAGAAACCTTCCGGTCACGAAAATGCTCCCACACACAGGTAAGGATCTTCGTCATATCCTCATGGACCAGCTTACAATCTGCGGCATTAAGCACATCATAGGTACTTCCCTTTTTATGAAGTCCCAGCGAAAGCGGTCCGTCTTTAAACTCATCCCCAAAGGAAAACTCCATTTTATTCCGGTAGCCAAACTCTATCGGGCTTTTATGGATACCTTCCCACTGGTAATCCGCTTTTCCATCCTTTACCTGGCCGCCTTTTATAAGAGCCGCCTCCAGGAGCTCCCGTATCTGGCGCTCTTTCATCTTAAGCTGTTCCTCATAGGGCATCGTCTGGTACATGCATCCCCCGCATTCTGGAAACACACTGCACACCGGTTCCCTCGTCTCAAGGGGAGACTTTTCCAAAACCTGAAGAAGTCTTCCCTCTGCTTTGTTGGAACGCTTTTTATGGATCACAAAACGGATCTTCTGTCCTGGTATTCCATTTTTTACGATCACCTTTGTTCCATCTATGTTCACGATCCCCCTATTAGGGAAATCTACTTTTTCAATCACACCTTCATATATTTCGCCTTTTTTCATAATCGCCTCCAAAATATATATCCTCTAAACGGCGGAATACGGTTTTTCCCGCCTGTCATCTTTTCCCCTGTCTGAAAAAATAGCTCCGGTATACGCCGGAGCTATTTTATTTACGCTCTATTCTTCTTCATCTTCAAAGTAATCGTCGAAATCATCATCGAAGTCGTCCTCAAAATCCTCGAGATAATCTGGAGCAAAGAAACGGTATACCATAAACGCGATACCCGCTACTGCTGCTACAGCACCAATAATTGCCAGCGCCCAGAGGACTGTATTTTTTTGTTTCTCATCTTCTTTTTTCTTTAATGCTGTCAGCAATTCCTCAATCTTATTCATATTCATAACCTGCACCATCCTCTCATTATTTTGCCGGCATGATACTTGTGTGCCTAATACACCGGCTGCCAAATAAGAGCTGTATTCACGCAGAATACAAAAATTATTAAGCAATCGCTGTACCAGTAACGCACCTTCTGGCATCGCTGCCGTTTCCGCCAGTGCAATACATACATATAAACCTTAACATCCCCTCCAAAATGACTGCGTCAGATTTTCTTCTGCTGTCAGGAACGGAATATATGCCGGAATATATCCTGCTGCTTACACTAGTGTGGTTATTATACCACTAATCCTAAGATTTTACCATAACTTCTACAAATTTTTATATTATTAACTGCCGCGGTTCAGCACTTCCACTAAAAGTCAGCCTTCCTTTAAAAATTAAGGCTTATCAAAGCTTTTTCAGCTTGGCAAATCCGGCAAACATTTTTTTTACGCCCACTTTGTCAAAGTCTACTGTCACCTCGTAATCTCTGCCGCCTTCCACGATATTTTTCACGATTCCAACACCGAATTTTACATGGCGGACAGTATCCCCCACCTCATAATCCAGAGAACCGCCCTTTGCTACCGGAAAACTCTTAGGCTGAAATGCCTTTGCCTGAAACGCCATCTTCATCTGCATATAGCTGCTCTTTGCGGGAATCACATTTTCCAGTTTGGGCTTTTTCGTCTGTATGTCATGTCCCAGCTCCACAAGCTCCCTTGGAATTTCACGTACAAATCTGGACACCCGGTTATACTGCACATCTCCCCGCAGCATTCTCTGCTGCGCGCTTGTAAGGGTAAGCTCCTTCATTGCCCTCGTAATTCCTACATAGCAAAGTCTGCGTTCCTCCTCCATATCCGAAGGGTCCCCGGAAGAAATGCTTAAATAACCTGGAAAAATCCCATCTTCCATTCCTGCCAGAAATACATGGGGAAATTCCAGTCCTTTGGCGCTGTGCAATGTCATCAAAAGGACATAGTCCTGATCCGGGTCTACCGTATCAATATCTGCAATCAATGCAATCTCCTCCAGGAATCCGGACAAGTCAGCGCTTTGCCCCATCTCTTTCATGGTTTCTTCATAGGTAACGGTTTTAGAGATCAGCTCGTCGATGTTCTCGATCCTTGCCCTGGATTCCTCCGTGTCCTCTGCTTCCAGTTCTTTCACGTATCCTGTCTGTTCAATGATCTCTTCTAAAAGTTCCCGTACTGTATATGCCTCTGCTTTGCTTTTTAAAGACTGAATGAACGTAACAAATCCATCTATCTTAGAAAGGCTGCGGCCCATGGAAGGAATTTCCTCCGCCACACGCAAGGCGTCATAAAAGCTGATATCCATCTTATCCGCATAATCCTGGACTTTTCCAAGAGTAGTGGCTCCGATTCCCCGCTTTGGTACATTGATGATCCTTCGCACAGCAAGGTCATCTCGGGCATTATCCACGGTCTTCAGATAACAAAGTAAGTCCTTGATTTCCTTTCTGGCATAAAAGTTTACCCCTCCCACGATTTTATAGGGAATATTTGCCAGAAGACACTTTTCTTCAAAAAGGCGGGACTGGGCATTTGTCCTGTATAAAACGGCACAATCCCGATAATGATAACGGCCTTCTCTTCTTGCGCTGGAAATCTCTCCTACCACATATTCTGCCTCCTCAAAGCCGTTCATAAACTGACGAAAATGGATCTGAGCGCCTTCTTCGTTCTCTGTCCAAAGGGTTTTCGGTTTTCTTTCCATGTTATGGGAAATGACGCCGTTCGCTGCGTTTAAGATATTTTTGGTGGAGCGGTAATTTTGTTCCAGACGAATTACCTGGGCATCCGGAAAAACTCTTTCAAACCCCAGTATGTTTCCAATATTTGCCCCTCTGAATTTATAAATGGACTGGTCGTCGTCGCCTACCACACATAGATTCTGATATTTCTCCGCCAGAAGGCTGATGAGCTTAAACTGGGCGGTATTGGTATCCTGGTATTCGTCTACCATGATATAGCGGAATCTTTCCTGATAAGATTCCAGCACCTCTGTACAGTGCAAAAAAAGCTCTACGGTTTTTACCAGAAGATCATCAAAATCCAATGCATTGTTTTTACGGAGGGATAACTGGTATTCTCTGTATACTTCTGCTACCCGCTTTTGATTATAGTCTCCTCCTGCATTCATCTCCATTTCATCCGGGGAAACCAGTTCATCCTTTGCATGGGAAATCTGTGCCAAAAGGGACCGTTCTTTATAGACTTTTGTGTCAATATTCAGCCTTTTGCAGATGTCCTTCATCAAAGTTTTCTGATCGTCCGTGTCATAGATGGTGAAATTATTGTCATAGCCAATGCGGTCTATGTATCTTCTTAAAATACGCACACAGGTGGAATGAAAGGTGGATACCCATATGCTCTCTGAACCAAAACCTACGATCTTATCCACTCGCTCCCGCATTTCCTGTGCCGCTTTATTTGTAAAGGTAATGGCAAGGATATTCCAGGGATTTACTCCTTTCTCACCTATCAGGTAAGCGATTCTGTGGGTAAGCACTCTGGTTTTTCCAGAACCAGCTCCTGCAAGTATAAGGAGCGGTCCTTCTGTATGGTAGACCGCCTCTTTTTGTTTACTATTTAAAGTATCATATATACTCATTTTATATTCTCCTGTTAAAATTATAAGGATTCTTACGTTTCTATTAATCCTATCCATCATAGCCGTCCCCCCGGAATTTCCTTTCATTTTCCGGTTAATTAAAGGGGTTGATGAATCAAGTGTTCTCATTATACCACGAACCGCTCTGTGGGCTCAACCGAAAATTGCCAACGGAAAGATAGGGGTATTGTCTTTTACGCACTGCCATGTTAAACTATTCAATCAGGAGGTAATCATTATGAAGAAACAAGAAAAAGTCTGGTCTGCATGCCGGGCGGCTTTCCCTTATACGATTCCCATACTGGCCGGGTTTCTTTTTTTGGGGATTGCCTATGGAATTTATATGAACGCGGAAGGATTTCCTGCTATTTATCCTATCTTAATGAGCCTTACCATTTTTGCCGGTTCTATGGAATTTGTCACAGCAGATCTCCTTTTAGGTACTTTCGACCCTATAGGTACTTTTCTTTTGACTTTAATGGTAAATGCCCGCCATCTGTTTTACGGGCTTTCCATGCTGGACAAATTTAAAGGACTGGGGAAAAAACGCTTTTATTTGATTTTCGGAATGTGTGACGAATCCTTTTCCATTAATTGTACTGCAAATGTTCCAGAGGGGATCGACAGAGGCTGGTTCTATTTTTTTGTCACCCTTTTTAATCATTTTTACTGGTTTTTAGGAGCCACCTTAGGCGGCATATTCGGTTCTCTTTTGAACTTTAATATGGAAGGACTGGAATTTGTAATGACCGCCCTTCTGGTCGTAATCTTTTTGGAAAACTGGATGAAGGAAAAAAATCATATCAGCTCTCTTTTGGGGCTTGCTTTATCCTTTATCTGTCTTCTTATTTTCGGAAGCAGCAATTTCATAATCCCATCCATGCTCTGCATCCTGGGAGTTCTCACTCTGCTTAGAGGTACCTTATCCAGAATGGAGGAAAGTGCATCATGACCACAATACAAAAAGTCATCACCATAACCATGGTTGTACTGGGAACCATGACTACCCGTTTTCTCCCTTTCCTGGTTTTTCCTGCCGGAAAGAAAACGCCCCCTTACATCCAGTATCTTGGCAAGGTGCTGCCTGCCGCTGCCCTTGGAATGTTAGTCATTTACTGTCTGAAAGACGTAAGCATTTTTACGGGCATGCATGCCATTCCCGAATTGATTTCCATCGCAGCAGTGGTCCTTTTCCACTTCTGGAAACGCCAGATGCTTCTGTCCATTGCCGGAGGAACCGTTCTTTATATGCTTCTGGTACAGTTCGTATTCTAAACACACAGCTGCAAAACCAAAAATGGAGAGCATCTGACCGCCAGGAACGCACATCGGGATAATACCATACCTGGCAAGGTACACAGTATACAGAAAACGTTTCTATGACATAGGAAAAGCTTTGTCCTTTTCGGGCAAAGCTTTTCCCATAGTCAATCGGATATTCACAATCCTCTTCGCTGTTCTCTCATAACTAAATAGCCGCTTCTCAAAAGGAACACTTTCCCCCTCTGAGGCGGAAAGTCCCCACCTCGGCTTACTTTTCCACCTAGTTATGAAACAGAGAACTTCCCTGATTCAGTTAAATATTCAGCCCCCGGCTTATTCTTCCACAAAGTGGAAATTCCAGCTCTGATATTCTTCCGAGGCGTCCGGCATGAGAAATCCCGCGTACATCAGCGCGGCTCCCAGATACCGTTCCCCGTTCGCTCTATAGATCTTATCTTCTTTCAGTCCCCGCAGCTTCACATAGACCGGCGCTTCATTGGCATAAAGCTTGGTAGCCACCACGCTCACCAGCGCCTCGCTGCCGTCTGCTTTCGCGAACTCCCAGGCATTGTACACCTCGTCCACAAAAGGATTGGTAAGGCGGAAGTATTCTCCGTCCTGGATCAGATCGTAATACTCCTTAAAGGTTTTGATCTGTTCCCGGATCTGTTCCTTCTCCTCCTGGGAAAGCTTCAGCGGATCCAGCTCATAGCCAAAGGTTCCCGCCATGGCCACCGTTGCCCTGGTGGAAAGGGGGGTGATCCTTCCGGTCTGATGGTTCGGGCAGGCGGAAACATGGGCGCCCACTGTGCTGATGGGGTAAGCAAAAGACGTACCGTACTGGATCTTCAGACGCTCAATGGCATCTGTATCATCGCTGCACCAGATCTGAGGCGTATAATAAAGCATACCTGCGTCGAACCTTCCTCCGCCGCCGCTGCAGCCTTCGATGAGCATATCCGGATAACGCTGGTTCAGCTTTTCCAGGAAATCATACAATCCAAGCACATACCGGTGGGAAACCTCTCCCTGCCGGTCCGCCGGAAGGGCAGCGCAGTACACATCGCTGATGCTCCGGTTGAAGTCCCATTTCAGATATTCCACCTTGGCGCTGTCCAGCACCTGGCATACCTGTTTAAAGATATGCTCCCGGATCTCTTCCCTGGAGAAGTCCAGCACCAACTGGTACCTTCCTCTCATAGGCTTCCTTCCGGGTATGATAAAGGCCCAGTCCGGATGCTCCCGGTAAAGGTCGCTGTCCTCGCTGACGCATTCCGGCTCGAACCATATGCCGAACTTCATGCCAAGCTTATGGATCTCATCGGAAAGCTCCCCTAAAGTACAGCCAAGCTTCTTCTCATTTACATACCAGTCTCCCAGTCCGCTGTCGTCGGAATCCCGCTTTCCAAACCAGCCGTCGTCCATGACAAAAAGTTCCACTCCAAGCTTGGAGGCTTCTTTTGCCATCTCTATGAGCTTTTCTCCGGTAAAATCAAAATAGGTCCCTTCCCAGTTGTTGATCAGCACCGGACGCTTTGCCTTTTTGTATTTTCCCCGGCACAGGTTATTGCGGAAGGCCCGGTGGAACACATGGGACATTTTCTCAAATCCTTCATCGCTGTAGACCATCGCCGTCTCCGGCGCCCAGAAATCCTCACCCGGATCAAGGCCGAACTCAAAGCCATCCGGATGGATGCCCATGAGCACCCTGGTCTGGTTGAACTGGTCGTACTCTGCCTCTGCCAGGAAATTCCCACTGTACAAAAAGGCAAATCCATAGCAGTCCCCGCTGGTCTCTGTGGCAGCCCTGTCCGCCAGGATGATAAAGGGATTGTAATGGTGGCTGGAGGTTCCCCTCACGCTTCCCACAGACTGTATCCCGTGGTGGATGTGCGCCCGGGAAAGCTTCCGCTCCATCTCATGCTTCCCGTAAAAGGTCAGGAAATCATAGCTGCCGGATATCTGGTCCAGGCACATGGACAGGGCCCGTTCCAGATAAATGGGATTCTCCGCCCGGTTTTCAATGCGCACGGATCTGGTGATAACGTCCAGGTCCTCCATAACGCCGTAGTAGAGATGCACATATACGCCCCCCACATCGTCCTTTAAGGTGATCACAAGGGTATCCGCCTTGTTCCCTTCCTGGGCGTAGATGGCCGGAAGTCCGGGGATCGCGTATTTTCCCTCCAGGCACTGGTGGCTCACATAGCGGAGCTCCAAAGCCCTGGCTCCCATATGATAGCGGATCTTCAGGGCACTGGCCCTGTAGTCCCCGCTTCCATAACAAGAATACTCCTGGGGGAGCACTTCCAGGGAATAAGTCCTGTCCGTGCCCGCCTGATAAGGATTTCCCGCGAATCCACGATCCTTGCAGGAGATCAGATAGGAGTAGTCAAAGTTTTCTGTTCTTCTTCCGTAGTATGTGTGAAGCAATACACCAAGGTTGTCCACTTTCATCTGATACATACTGTTCTTTGTACATAACGAAAACAACCGATTTTTTTCATCTAGTAAAATAGCCATATGTCTTCTCCTTTTTTATTGGTATCTGCTTCTTTTCACAGGTTATTTTACAGCACCGTTTACTACGCCGTTAAGGATCTGTTTCTGGCATACCAGGTAGAAGATCAGGATCGGGATCAACGCCAGAAGGTAAGAAGCAAACGCCAGATTATAGTTTGTTCCAAACTGTGTCTGGAAATTCAGCTGTGCCAGAGGCAGCGTATTTTTTCCCGTTCCGGACATGATCACCAGAGGGGTCATCACGTCGTTCCAGGTTCCCAGCGCGGTCAGCACCGCCACCGTAGCATGCATGGGCTTCATAACCGGGAAAATAATGCTCCAGTATGTTTTCCAGGTACTTGCTCCGTCCACCTTTGCGGCTTCCTCAAGAGCCATGGGGATGTTTTTCAGATACCCGGAGTAAAGCAGAAGGTTCATAGGCATATAAAAGACCACATAAAGTATGATCACGCCTACCCAGTTTCCAATGCCCATCTGAGAGGTCTGTTTTACCAGAGGCATCATCAGGATGGCAAAGGGAACGAACATACCGCTTACAATGTACAGATAAGAAAACTTATAAAATTTGCTGTTTCCCATATTTCTGCCGATGGCATATCCGGCCAGCGAATGAATGATCAACGAAAGTATAACAGCAGCCACAGTGATAAGCAAGCTGTTTCCAAGAGAATTCCAAAAATCTGTCACCCGCATGGCCTCAGCAAAGTTGTCAAAGCTCCATGTGGAAGGGAAGGACAAGGCTCCCGCAATATCGTTGGTCATTTCCGACGGCTGCTTAAAAGCAATGATCACGGCCATGTAAAGAGGGAAAAATACAGTTACACAGCCCAGGATCAAAAGAATGGTAACCGGCCAGTTTGTGCCGCCGACGCCTTGAGATTTCTTTTTCATTATAACTGCTCCTCCTTTTTATTCATAAATGACAGCTGTGCCACTGAGATCACCACAATGACCACAAAGAACAGTACCGCATTAGCGCTCTGGAAGCCGAACTGTCCTCCGTCCATACCGTTTCGGTAGATCAGGTAGGAGATGGATTCCGTGCTCTGTGCAGGCCCCCCCTTTGTCAATGCCATGATCTGGTCAAATACCATCAGGAAGTTCTTCATACAAAGGACCATGTTGATGGTAAAGAAAGGAATGATCAGCGGGAAGGTCAGATTCTTGAACTTGGTCCACCCGGTAGCTCCGTCAATGGAGCCTGCCTCGTATACATCCTCCGGAACGGTCTGCAGTCCGGAAATGTAAATGATCGTATTCATGGCAATGGACTGCCAGGAGGCAACGATCACGATGGCAAACCAGGCCGCCTTTGTGCTGGCCAGCATACTGCTGCTTAAAAACTCGATCCCCAGGCTCTGGCCTACTGCCGGAAGGATATAGGTGAAAATAAAGCTGAAAATATAACCGACTACCAGCCCGCCTAAAATATTAGGGATAAAATAAATTCCTCTCAGCGCGCTCTTGGCTCGGATCTTGCTGTTCAGTCCCAAAGCCAGGATCAGGCTGATAACGTTTACGATGACCGTGGATACCAGCGCGAACTTGAAGGTAAAGATATAGGATCTTCCCACACGGGCATCCTGGAACAAGTCAATAAAGTTCCGGAGACCGACAAACTCATAGCTTCCATATCCCTTAAAATTAGTAAAGCTATAATAAAAGCCCTTTAACAGCGGCAGTGTGTTGAATAAAAAGAAGAGAATCAGGATCGGGATCGTGATCAGCATAAATGTCCGTTTTCTCTCATTGCCTTTTGCCTTGTCCATCATGACTCATTTCCTCCTTCCGTACTTCCTGGGTTTTCCTCCTGATATTCCTGCACCTTCCGGATCAGGTCACGGTTGTAGCGTACCCACTCTGTATCAAATTTCTCCAAGAAGCTGTCCACATCCCCATCCATCAGGAATGTCTGGATCATGGCGTCTACCGCCATCTCTGTGGGATAATAGTGGTCATGATAATCCAGCATCTTTCCTTCTTCTACATAGGACTTCACGCCGTCCAGCATGGAAGGAAGGGTAAAGTCTCCCTCTTTACAGGGAACCGCGTTCTGGTCGTCCAGGTAGATCTGGATATTTTCGTCTTCCAGAAGGAACCGCAGCACCTCATAAGCCGCTTCCTTATTTTCACAGTCTTCCATTACACTGAACAGAAGGTCTACGCCGGAATTAAGCACATTATCCTCCGCATTGTCGCTTGCAGGGAATACAAAGGAGTCAATGTCCATATCCGGATTCACAGACAGGATCTGGGGAACCGCGTAACTTCCGATGCAGTACATGGCAGATTCCCCTCTGGCAAAAGCGGTACATGCATCGTTATAGCTGTAGGCATATGGATCCTCCTGGGCATAGGGCAGAAGCTGAAGCATTTTTTCCGCCACTTCCCGGTACTGTTCGGTGAAGGTGGTCTCTCCCCTGTTCACCTGCTGGCATACATCCGAAGGAGCCAGATCTACCGCCATAGCGTTCCATGGAGCCAGACAGGTCCAGGTATCCTTAAATCCGAAATACAGAGGTCTCTGGCCGGATGCCTGTATCGTGTCCAGAAGCTCTATAAATTCTGTCCAGGTAGTGGGGATCTCCCACCCGTTTTCTTCAAACATTTCCCTGTTGTAAAGGATTCCCGCCGCATTGGCCACATAAGGCACCGCGTAAGTCCCCTCCTCGGGGATGAATTCCAGATTCTTGGCAATATCCAGATATGCCTGCTTGATATCCGCAAGTCCGTCAAAATCCGAGATGTCCTGCAGCATGTCTGAATCCAGGAAGTTGGAATAGTTGATATCACCGCCGATGCCGATGATATCCGGCTGGTCCTCCTTAATAAAACGTGTTTTTAAGATTGTCATTGCCTCGTTTGGCGATTCGATGGTAAGCTCGATGTCGTCGTGGGTTTCGTTGAACTTCTGTTCAAGGGCTTCAAAGGCCTTTACCGCCTCGGGCTTGTACTGTACCATCTCAATTTTCGTCTTTCCGTCGCTGGTCTTCCCGCTGTCCGCACATCCGCCAAAAAGCAGGCTGGTACCTACAAGCAAAGCGCCGCATCCCACGACAGCTGCTAGTTTTCCTCTCATTCTCGTCTCTCCTTTCCCCTCTCTTCGGACCCCGGCATCCTGCTGTCCAAAGAGATCTGTGTTCTTTTGATAACTGGATTTTAACATTCTTTAAACATAGGGTAAATGCTCCCATGGATTTACTTTTATACCTTAATGCTATTTTTCTAGAATATTGTTGAAGTATGTGCTTGTTTTGGTATATAATATAAGAAAACATTGAAATTTCAGTGCTATTTCACAGTTTTATCTTGGCTTTTTTGTGCATTTTAACGAAGTCTTTCTATACGAAAGGAGTCCAATATATGGCAAACCTCTTGTTTCATATGTTCTCTGACGAACGTTACATGGATCTCAGCATTTTCCAGTACGGATACGAAAAATGCCGTCCCCTTCACTCCTACGGCCCTTTTATCCGGAACCACTTTCTTTTCCACTATGTGATCTCCGGGAAGGGAACCCTGCTTACGGACAATAAAAATAATCAATCTACAGAATACCAGATCGGCCCCGGCACCGGCTTTCTCATCGAGCCCGATTATATCAATACCTACTTTGCAGACCGGGAGGACCCCTGGGAATATACCTGGGTGGAATTCGGAGGCCTCAGGGCAAAGGAGATCCTGGAAAGCGCCGGCCTTTCATCCGCCTCGCCCATTTATGTGCCCCGCACGCCCCAGCACGGGGAAATATTAAAAAACGAACTTTTATGCCTTTCACAAAATCCAAAGGAATCCCCTCTGCGGCAGGTGGGACGTCTGTATTTCATCATGGACGCCCTTCTGGAAGGCTCTACTGCCAGACGAAAGGTTCAAGGGGGCAAGCTGGCGGAATTCTACACCCGAGAGGCCGTTACCTTCATCGAGCAAAACTATGCTTCTCCAATTACTGTGGAGGATATGGCCCAGCGCTGTAATCTTGACCGGAGCTATTTCGGAAAGATTTTTAAGGACACCATGGGACAGTCCCCTCAGGAATTCCTCATAAATTACCGCATGACAAAGGCCGCTTCCCTTTTAAAGACCACAGACTTGTCTATCGGGGAGATCAGTTCCCGTGTGAGCTACACCAATCAGCTCCATTTTTCCAGAGCTTTTAAAAATGTTTTTCAAATGTCCCCAAGAGAATACCGGCAGAAGCATAAGCTTGTATAGCTCTGCTTATTATCCCCAAAACTCTCTAAAAAAAACATTTACAAGTAGTATTTAAAACTATATAATAGGGAGTAGAGGTGAAAATTAATGACAATAGATACGAAAGACATGATCAACAGTATTCTGGAAAGTGTCTCCAGGATTGACTATATTAAACCAGAAGATCTGCCTAATATCGATCTGTATATGGATCAGGTCACTACTTTTATGGAATCACAGCTTGCTTCCACTAAACGTTACCCGGAGGACAAGATCCTGACAAAGACCATGATCAATAATTACGCAAAAAATAATCTTCTGCCTTCTCCGGAAAAAAAACGCTACTGCAAAGAGCATCTTCTTTTGCTGATTTTTATTTACTATTTTAAGAATATCCTTTCTATCAATGATATTCAGGCTCTCCTTGGCCCCATCACAAATAAATATTTTAAGTCTGTGTCCGATAAGGATCTGACGTATATTTATAATGAGGTCTTCAGCATGGAGAAAAGCCAGATTGAATATTTGAAAAAGGATCTGGCAAAACGCTATACCATTGCATGCGGAACTTTTGAAGACGCAGACGAAGAGGATAAAAAATTCTTAAAGCTTTTCTCTTTTATCTGCCTGTTGAGTTTTGATGTTTATGTAAAGAAAATGCTCATCGAACAGATCATAGATGACATCCGTCCGGAAGAAGAGAAAAAGAAAACAAAAAAAGAAAAGGTGCCCAAAACGGAAAAATAAGTTCCCAGGCACGTTCTGTAAAATAAAAGAGGCCGTCGAAAAAGATACATTTTTTTCGGCAGCCCTTTTTCTTTTTTATTTTTCTTTGGAGTTTTCTTTTTCACGCATTCTGGAAAAGACCATTTCATAGCCGTCATTTCCATAATTTAAAGAACGGTTCACCCGGCTGATCGTAGCTGTAGAAGCTCCGGTCTTCTCCGAAATATCCAGGTAAGTCCGCTTGTCCATCAGCATCTTAGCAACCTCAAAACGTTGGGATAAAGAAAGAAGCTCATTAATAGTGCATACATCTTCGAAAAATGTATAACATTCTTCTTTATTTTTCAGACAGAGAATTGCCTCAAATAGA
>CALIZJ010000314.1 GCA_938028845.1 uncultured Blautia sp. | reverse complement strand
ACTCCCACCAAAGGTTTTGGAGACCCCTATCATACCATTTGACCAATCCCCTAAAATCGTTTATGACCGAATTATACATGCAACAGGAAAGATTGTCAAGATAATTCTTATAAAACAAAACTTTTCTAATCGTTTAGCAAAGGGAAACAATTTCCGTTTTGCAGCGGAGATGGAGGGATTTGAACCCTCGCGCCGGTTGCCCGGCCTACCGCATTTCGAGTGCGGACCCTTCAGCCACTTGGGTACATCTCCGTATGAAAAGCATGGTCTTTGGACCGCTTATTATTATATAGGGATTAAGGCGAAAGGTCAATTCATTTTTTTGTATTGACGAAAAAATAATCCCGTAATATGATAGACTGATAAAAGAGAAGGAGTTATAGATGCAGCAGGCTGTGACATAGAAAGGTGTGGATACACCAGACGGAGGAACAGAAATGAAAAAAATTTTTACAAGAGTAGATGAAATGGTGGGGGGAACCCCTTTGCTTCAAACTGGAAATCTGGAGAAACATTATGGATGGAAGGCAAGGCTGCTGGTGAAGCTTGAGTACTTAAATCCTACAGGAAGTGTGAAAGACAGAGCAGCTAAATATATGATCAGAGATGCGGAAGAAAAAGGCTTGCTGAAAAAAGGAGCTGTGATCATAGAACCTACTTCTGGAAATACCGGGATCGGGCTTGCTTCTATTGCTGCAAGCAAAGGATACCGTATGATCCTTACCATGCCGGATACTATGAGCGTAGAACGTATTAATCTTTTAAAAGCCTATGGGGCGGAAGTGATCCTTACACCGGGAAAAGAAGGAATGGCAGGTGCTGTGAAAAAAGCCCAGGAATTATCCGCAGAGATTCCGGGAAGTTTTATTCCAGGGCAGTTTGAAAATTCTGCAAACGCAAGAGCTCATTATGAGACGACAGGTCCTGAGATATGGGAAGCATTAAATGGAGAGATCGACTGCTTTGTGGCAGGTATAGGAACTGGCGGAACGATTACAGGAACCGGCCGGTTCTTAAAGGAAAAAAAGCCGGAGACCAAGATCATTGCAGTAGAACCAGCCGATTCGCCTCTGCTCTCACAGGGAAGAGCCGGCGGCCATAAGATTCAGGGAATCGGAGCAAATTTTGTTCCCCAGGTTTTAGATGAGCAAATTTACGATGCAGTACATACAGTAGAAACAGAAGATGCATATAAATGGGCAAAGCGCTTGGCAAGAGAAGAAGGAATCCTTGTGGGTATTTCTTCCGGTGCTGCGCTTAGCGTGGGGGCAAAGCTCGCCATGCTGGAGGAAAATAAAGGAAAAATGATCGTAGTCCTTTTACCGGATTCCGGCGATCGGTATTACTCCACCCCCTTGTTTAATTTAGAAGGAGACAGCCATGAGTGAAAAAAAGACTGCTATTTTAAATGCAGTAGAGCGTATTACAGAAAACTACAGAAATGAAGAACTGTTCATATCGAAAAATGGGCGGAACCTTCCGGACCGATCTGCAGTCATTGATATTGTAAGGGATTTAAAATCCGTGATTTTTCCTGGGTATTTCGGCGTGGAGACAAGTGCACGGATGTTTCCGGAGCATTATGCGGGATACTGGCTGAACGATCTGTACGACCGCATGAAAGAACAGATACGGATCGCCTTTTTTTACCAGGCGGATGAAGAGGAACTGGAACAGTTAGAGACACATGCAGAAAATGTCTGCGCAGGTTTTTTTGAAAAACTTCCGGAGATTCAGAAGATGCTTTTAAAGGATGTGCAGGCGGGATTTGACGGAGATCCGGCGGCTAAAAGCAAGGAAGAGATTATTTTTTCTTATCCGGGGCTGTTTGCCGTTTATGTATACCGGCTTGCCCATATACTGTATCTGGAAAAAGTACCGTTTATTCCCAGGATCATGACGGAATATGCCCATGGAAGGACCGGGATCGACATAAATCCGGGAGCTACGATCGGAGAGTATTTTTTCATTGACCATGGAACCGGCGTGGTGATCGGAGAGACTACAGAAATCGGGAATAACGTGAAATTATATCAGGGAGTGACTTTAGGTGCGCTTTCTACCAGACAGGGCCAGCAATTGGCTAATGTAAAGCGTCATCCTACGATTAGAAACAATGTAACGATTTATTCCAATTCTACTGTCCTTGGAGGAGAAACGGTGATCGGGGAGAATACGATCATCGGAGGAAATACTTTTATTACCGAGTCCATTCCGGCAAATACGAAAGTAAGCGCCAAAAGCCCGGAACTGGTGATCAAAAAGCCCAGAACGGAGGTTTCTGCATCAAATATCTGGGACTGGGAAAACTAGAAAATGCCGAATTGAAAAAAAAATAAAAAAAATTAAAAAAATTTGAAAAAACCTGTTGACAAAACAGAAGAGATATTATATACTCTATATCGTTGCAGCGGTAAGCAAAACACAAAGCATAACGCACAGCGATATGCGGGTGTAGTTCAATGGTAGAACACCAGCCTTCCAAGCTGG
>CALIZJ010000313.1 GCA_938028845.1 uncultured Blautia sp. | reverse complement strand
CTCCAAAATTTTGTCCCAATCATAATCTTGTCTTTTGGATAGCGCCATTGATGAATTTTCACGATCGTATAAAACTTTTACAGGTCTTTGCGATACTCCTTTTTCTACGAAATAAATACCCAGTCTCGGTCCGCCGTATACAATATTCTCAACCCCTACGCCGTACTTGCGCAATTCCATCGCGACCCTCTTTCCAAGTATATTTTCAGGAATTTTTGTAACAAAATCTGCCTTCATCCCAAAATTCGCGATCGATACTGCCGCATTTACCTCTCCGCCGGCAAATGATACATTCAAATTAGATGCCTGGAGAAGTTCCTGGTATCCATCTGGATTAAGACGCATCATAATTTCTCCAAATGTTATAACTTTACCCATTCAGCTTACTCCTTCCATACATTTCTCAATGGTCAGGTGCGCGATTTCCGTTATTTTTGCAAAGTCCCCCGCGGCGATCCGATTCTTGTCAACAATTTCTCCTCCAAGGCCCGCTCCTGCCGCGCCGGCCTTCAAAAATTCTCCGATATTTTTGTAGGATACCCCGCCTACAGCCAAAAGAGGAATATGATTTAACGGTCCCTTGATCGCACGGATATAGGAGGCACCTAAATTTCCAGCCGGAAATACCTTTACAAAATCAGCTCCCCAATCATATGCGGAAACAATTTCTGAAGGCGAAAACGCTCCAGGTATAGAAACCATATCCTGATTTAACGTCTCTTTTATCACCTCTTCTTTTACATCAGGAGAAATAACAAAAGAAGCGCCAGCTTTTTTCGCAAGATGAACCTGATCACGAGTAAGTACGGTCCCAGCACCGACGAACATTTTGCCGTTATATTTTTCTTTTGCACTAGAAATATTATTGCAGGTTTCTATCCATTCATCCGGGTGGTCCTGATCAAAGGTAAATTCAACCAGACGGATTCCTCCCTCCCATAATGCGTGGATTAAATTTTCGCAGTCTTTTTTATAAACCTTTCTGACGATCACGATTATTTTCTTTTCTTTGACCTGCTCTATTATTTCTTTACGCAAGTTTATTCCTCCCTTCCTGTTTGTTTTACTGAATGAAACATTATTTTATCCAATGAACTTCTTGGGTATAATATACTATCGCCTAAAGTATTTGTCAATATAGCAATATTATTTTGTGCTATATCCGAAAATATTAAGTATTTTTTTGTGCAAAATATATATATATTTCATTAAATGCGAACAAAATATGTTGTATTTTTTTGTTTTACCTATTGAAACTTAACTAGATTTTCGTTAATATAAATTAAGATTACTTTAGGAGATGGAATTTTATGGAATCAACAAATGTTCGATTAGTAGATCGCGTTATCGACATCGTAGAAACACTTTCCAAATATCCCAGCGGAGCTTCTATAACTACCCTCACTTCAGAGACCGGCATACATAAATCTACGATATACCGCCTTCTTACAACACTTATCAACCGAGGGTATGTTATTAAAGATGAGGAAAACTGCAAATACAGGATGACCCTGCGTACCTATAGGATCGGCAGCCGTGCCGTACCTGATTTTGATCTACTGTCTTTATCTGTAGACTATCTCCGGGATTTATGTCAAATCAGCCATGAGGCTGTACATCTGGCCATTCCCGATGGAGCAAGGATCGTTTACCTTTTTAAAGAGGTGGCTTCAGAAAATGTGATACGCATTGCCTCCCAGACAGGTTCTCACAACTATATGTACTATACCGGGTTAGGGAAAGCACTAATGGCATGTATGACTTTCCAGGAGGCGAAAGAGGTATGGGAAGGATCAGAAATACAGTCCTTTACACCAAATACCATTACTACCTTCGATAAAATGGTCACAGAATTAGAATTAACACGAAAAAGAGGATATTCTATTGATAACGAAGAACATGAACTTGGGATCTGCTGTATCGCAGATGTGATCAGAGATGCGGAAAATAAAGTAGTTGCTGCTATCAGTATCTCCACCTTATCCACACGTATGGATGCTGCCTTCATAGACAAAAACGTTCCATTGCTGCATAGTACAGCAAATAAGATTTCCTCTATTCTTGGACATGTCCCTTCTGTCAATTCAAATACACTTATTTATTAAATGAAAAAAGCATACCAGCTGGCAGATCTGTTCAGCTGGTATGCTTTTTCGGGATCGCTCCCTTTGCTTGCATGACCATAGGGAATTATGCCAAAAAATGATTGACATTTTATTCTTTTTCGTATTATGATATAAATGAACTTTTTGAAATTCTATTTTATCCAACGATTTCTTTTCGATATTCATATTATATGAATATTGTTCTTTTTATACCCAAACGACTATTTTATCAATTTATAGGAGAAATCTTATGTATTTTTTGTCTATTGATATTGGCACGTCTGCGGTAAAATTGTCTGTGGTAGATGAGACAGGCAAAACCAAATGCCATGCAAAGCAAGAATATAATTATATAATATTGCCCGGAGAAAAAATTGAATTATCTCCTGTTGATTTGTTTCATGCAATAAAAACTGCAGCTCGAAAACTTGATGCACATGCTCTTTCCAAGGTAGAATTGCTTTGTTATGATACCTTTTCGCCTTCTCTTGTTTTAATGGATGATAAGGGAGATCTTGTCTATCCCAATATCATTACACATCTTGACCGCAGGAGCCGAAAGGAATCCCTGGAAATCCAAAGCACCATCGGAAGTGAGAATTATATGCATATATCCGGCATTTATCCTTTTGTAGGCGGCTGTTCTGCCATGACTTTATTATGGATAAAAAAAAATATTCCGGACATCTTAGATAAAATATTTAAAGTCGGGCATCTTACCACCTATATTCATAAAAAGTTAACAGGATTATGGATCACAGACCTTGTAAATGCTTCCATGCTTGGTTTGTATGACACGACAACCCAAAAAGGCTGGTCAGATACGCTTATTTCTCAGTTAAAGCTGAACTCAGCTTGGTTTACAGATATTTATAATCCAGGATTTTTATACGGTACTTTGCTTCCACAGGCAGCGGAAATACTGGGAATCCCGGAAGGGATCCCAGTTGCAATTGGTACAAATGATGTGGCAGCCGCACAAATGGGAGCGCAGAACAACAAACCGGGGCAGATCATGAATACTGCCGGCAGCAGTGAAATGGTCAGCATTCTTACGGATAAGCCTGTATGCAGTTCTGACTATTACCTGAGAAATGCAGCTTTACCAGGATTATGGCAGATATACGCAACCACAGCTGGAGGTTTTGCCGTTGATTGGTTTTATAAAGAATTTTGCAAAGAAATGCCGCGAAAGGAATTTTATGAGGAATACCTCATTCATTCTTTGGAAGAATACAGTTCCTCTAATGAAACAACCTTTGATCCGTATTTAACCGGAGACCGGCAAAGCCTGGTTGTAAAAACCGGATCCTGGCATGGGCTTACCCTTTCTACAACTCGAGAAGCCATGTTGGCATCCATGTTAAAGAGTATGCAGCAAGTTTTATATTGCACAATAAAAAAAGCAGAAGACATTCTTCCTTTAGATTCCACAATAAAGATTTCCGGTGGAATGGTCACTCCTTCTTATTTAAAGCTTAAAGAAGGAGAAATGCCGGGGTATACTTTTAAACAGGTAGATGACTGTCCGATCTTGGGAAATATAGAACTGGTAAAATATCATAATTATCAAAAGCTTTAAAACTCTATTTCCCTGTTTTAATGAAATACATAAAAAATTCAAGGGTGAAAAGCAGCGTATCGGCCACAGCTTTTCACCCTTCTGTTTTATCCGGCTATTCAAAGTTGAATTTACAGGATCTTAACACGAATTCCATTCTTTAAATAAGGTCCATAAATATTTTTAAAAATTTCTCCTTTTTCATCAGCTTTTTTATAAGCTCTTACCATATAATAATAGGTTTTTCCCCTCTTTGCCGTTTTATCCACATAGGAGGAAAGGCCGGCGCCGGCCGCATAAATACGTGTCCATTTGGAGGTTCCCTCTTCCCGGCGGCAGACCATGTAACCTGTCACACCCGATTGTCTGGTCCAGGAAATACGCACCTGTCCCCTTCCCACAGCCTCTGCCTTTACAGATGACTGGAGCAGACGTGAAACAAGGCTGATGTCCGGACCTTTTCCTTCATTATAAATAACTTTTCCGGCCGGACCATGGGCATAGGCTCTCACACGGTAATAGTACCGCGTACCCGGCCTGCAGGTTTTATCCCGGTAAGAGTTGACCTTTCCCACTGTTTTTATACGTTTCCAGGATCCGCCTGCCTCTTTGCGAAAAATCTCATAGCCTTCTGCTTTTCTGCGGGTTTCCCACTTAATCCCCAGAGAACCGTCCGAAAGACGCCTGGTATCCCGGATTGCAACCGGAGTCTGATCAAAATATTGCCGTATCCACAGACCGTTTTCGTCCCGTTTTCCATAGAGCATCCCTTCTGTACTCTTTCTGTACGCTCTGACCGTATAGGTATAAATCCGCCCTATCTGTGTGTCACTATCCGTATAATTATTTGTGCCACTGCCGCAGTCCGCGATCTTGACCCATTGCCCATTCTTTTTCCGGAATACCTCGTAACCGTCTGCATAAGGTACTGCCCGCCATGTGATATTGATGGCATCTTTTTCGGCGATCCCAATTCCCAGCAAGTCTGCAGTTTCCAGCTCGCTATCCTCTATGGCGATAAACATATGTCCATTCTGATCCGCATATACCTGGGCTGTAGATCCGGTATATCCATACAGAACAGTTTTCAAAGGAAATATATAATCTCCTTCAAGCACACAGCCTCGATTCATAAAGGTAGCCTTTTCAAGACCGCTGCCATTAAAGGCACCATCCTCGATTCGCTGTACTGTGCTTGGAAACACGACTTCTTTCAAGCTTTTACAATAACTGAAGGCATCCATACGGATTGCACGAATGCCCTCTTCAAATTCTGCTTCTTTCAGAGAATCACACAGAGCAAACGCTTCCATGGAAATACCCTTTACACTCCCGGGGATTTTTATCTCCAATAATCCGGTACAAAGGGCAAAGGCATCCCGCGGAATCCCTTCCAGCCTGTTTGAAAGTTTTATATATTCCAAATTCCGACAGCTGCGAAAGGCATTTACGCCCATTATGATTATTGTATCCGGCATTTGCACACTTTTTAGCGTTTCGCAGCTCATAAAAGCGCCTTCCGCAATACGCACAACCGTCATGTTTTGTACAGAAGAAGGGATTATACAGTCCACCGGATTTCCTTCATAGCCTACAAGGCTGAGTGTGCCATCACTTAATTTTCTATAGATAAGACCGTTTTCCACAATCCTATCTTCCCCAGGGCTCTGGGCGCTCTCCTTTTCATCCCAGGTATTTGCCGGGGCAGAAGATCCGTCTGTAAACCCTGTTCCGTCTGTAAACTCCCGGATATCTTTTGTGTAGTCTGATCCAGCATCTTGATGTGCTTCCTCATTTTGAATTTCCTCTTCTGTTCTTGTTTTCAATACCGCTGTATCCATTACAGCTTCTCCGGCAGTATCCGTGAAATCTGACGCATAGCCCACATTTACCGTTCCAAAAATAAGAAGCAGAGTGCAAAGGCTTGCTGCGATTCTCTTTTTCATACTCTTATCCCTTCCTTTCCGATCACTGTTTTCCTTCTAAAGCGATCAAAAACACGTTCCTTAGTGTCCTTTATGTATAAATGTCCGGATAAGCCGGAATACCTGCTCTGCAGTATCCGACATATTTTTCTTCGCGGCTGACGTTTCCATAGCTTCTTCTATAGAAACAGGCTTTCGTACGATAGGGAAGAAAGCGTCGATCCCTTCCTGATTGCAGATCCCTGCATCCTCACCCGCAGCCCCGGAAAAAGCAATGACCGGCTTGTTGTGTCTTTTTGCCAGTTTGGCCACACCGATAGGAGCCTTTCCCATAGCCGTCTGCCCGTCCAGTTTTCCCTCTCCTGTGATCACAAGGTCTGCGTCCCGGATATGTTCTTCCATGCCCGATTCCCTCAAAACCATCTGTACCCCCGATTCCAGCTTTGCATTGGTATACGCCAGAAAAGCAAAGCCCAGCCCGCCGGCTGCCCCGGCTCCGGGATGGTTCCTGGAGATCCCCAGGCGGAGTTTTTCCGTCAGCCCGGCAAAATGAAGAAGCCATCCGTCCATCTTTTCGATCATATCCGGATCCGCTCCCTTTTGGGGGCCGAAGACTGCGCTGCAGCCATTTTCGCCGCACAAAGGGTTGGTCACATCACAGGCGATGTAAAATGTACATTCATATAGCTCCGGCCGTACCTTGTCCGTCCGGATCTGCTTTAGATGTGATAAGCCTTCTGCCCCGGGAGGGATCGGTTTTCCCTCTTCGTCCAGAAGCTCGTATCCCAGCGCTTTCAGCATACCTGCTCCCCCGTCGTTGGTGGCGCTCCCGCCGATTCCCAGAAGGAATGTCCGGCAGCCTTTTTTGATCCCGTCACAGATCATCTGTCCCACGCCGAAGGTGGACGCTTTTAAAGGATCCCGTTCTTCCGGCCTCAGTAAAGTCAGGCCAGCCGCCGCTGCCATCTCGATCACAGCGGTTTTTCTTTTCTCCAGGATCCCGTATCTGCCGGTGATCTCTCTTCCAAGGGGATCCTGTACCAGAACGCTTTCCCATCTGCCGCCCATGCCGCACACAAGGGCCTCTGCCGTTCCTTCCCCTCCGTCAGCCATAGGGAACACCGAGATCTCCGCCTCCGGGAATACTCTTTTTATCCCTTCTTCCACCGCGCGTCCTGCCTCCATTGAGGTCAGGCTACCCTTTAAAGAATCGATGGCAATTACTATCTTCAAAGATCCTCACTCTCCTTCTTCTTCAATCATTAGAAATCTATCTCAAGTATTCTTTCAGTCGTTCTTTTACACATTCGTAAATATCCTCCGCGATTCCTTTGGCTGTACCATAGTCCATACCAATCGACTCTGCCACTTTAAGTATATCTCCAAGGCCGGGATTTCTTCCGTTTCCATGTACTGTAGTCGCATGTTCTCCTCCGATGGAATAGCTGTAAGTAAGGTCATAAGCTGGAGAAAGTATCCACCGGCCTTCATTTTCTTCATAAAGATAGGTAAAATTCTTTGAATGATCATCCCTGTTATGGGCAAAGACGTTAAAGCACATAAGGCGATACAGTTTTTCCAGCTCTGTATAGTCTTTCGTAAGTTCTAAAGTCAGCTTCATCAGAATTTCATAATCAAGATTCGGAATACGATGAGAGGTTTCCAATATGGCTGAAGCAGACAACATATGCACCCTTTCTATAGAGCCGTCTTCTTTTTTACGTCTGTCGAATCGTTTTGTACCAAAATATCCTCCGCACACTTTGGAGGGAAACAACCTGGTTTCAGCCATTTCTATTCCGCATTCTTTGGCACATAAAGAATATAGATATTCCTGTCTTCCCACATCCCCATGATCGGCCGATGCTGGAAATTTTATGATCCAGTCTTCTCCATCTATTTTTGTTAAAATCTTTGGCCTTGCTCCGCCGGAAGAACCTCCCAGCCGGAAGAGATCATCCAGCTTATTCTTATCAGTCGTATCAGTATTTAAGATCTTTTGACATTCTCTGGAAATTTCGTCCAGATCTATAGAAATGTTTCCGGTATCAAAATGGTATTCCGGCTCATAGCACAAAGCTCCCATTCCAGAACCGCCAACAATCGCCAGTCTGTCTATATTGCCTATTTCATAGGGATTCAGATGATTTCTGAGCATAAGACGATCCACCAAAAGTCGTCCCCATCCATCTGGCAGGCTGTCTGCAAAAACGCCGAAAAGTCCATCAAAGGGATCCGGCTTCGGCAAGAACACACACGGCTCCAGTGGAAGTGAGAACGGGCTGATAGAGAAACCGTCTGCGAGCCATTCTTTATCATATTGAAAGGCAGCCAGATTTCTTTTATCTAAGGCAATTGTTCCTACTTTTCGTCCATGGTATCTTATATGCAATGTCTTCGTTTCTTTCATTAATGACCTCCTCTATGGATAAAAAAGGCACATTTTCAAACAATGCTTCCAGATCCACCTCCATCTCCAAAGCTATGGCGATCTTTGTAAGGGATACCAGAGAAATATCGCCGGTACTCTCAAAACGCTTCACAGACCCTAAGCTTACTCCCGACCTTTCGCTTAATTTTTTCTGCGATATTTTTCTGCGCTTTCGGACATTCCGGACTCTCTCTGCAATGAGCTTGTCGATTTCTTTTGGGGTTCTTCGATTAAAAACAAATTCATTCATAGCTAATATTTTAACCCAAATTACCTATTTTTTCAAGATTAAGATAATATATTGGCCAAATCAGCAAGAAAAAAAACTCCCCGGAAGAAACGCTTTCTCTCGCGCTTCTCCCGGGGAGTCCTGTCTGCATTCTTCATCTAAAAAGGGGGATCTGACGGATCTTATTCATCCCAGTTGTGCCAGACATCCGTCACATCATCATCGTCCTCCAGAAGATCCAGGGTCTTCTGCAGATCCTTGATGGCTTTCTCATCGGTAAGCTCCACATAGGTCTGAGGGATCATGGCCACCTGGGCTTCCAGAAGAGGCACGCCTGCGGCTTCCAGAGCTTCCCGCACTGCGCTGAAATCATCCGGAGCAGTCAGGACCTCGAAGCTGTCCTCCTCCTCGCTGAAATCCTCAGCGCCTGCATCCAGAGCTGTCATCATCAGCTCGTCTGCATCCATGTCGCACTCTTCCTTGTCGATGAGGATCTGGCCCTTCTGGTCAAACATAAAGGATACGCAGCCCTGGGTACCGATGCTGCCGTTTCCTTTGGTAAATGCGCTTCTCACATTTCCTGCGGTACGGTTCTTATTATCCGTAAGGGTCTCTACGATGATCGCAACGCCGTTGGGGCCGTAGCCTTCGTAAACGGCTCTTTCATAATTGTCCGCAGAATCTGCGCCTGCAGCCTTCTTGATACCTCTTTCAATGGTATCGTTTGGCATATTGTTGGCCTTTGCCTTGGCGATCACATCACGGAGCTTGCTGTTGTTATTCGGGTCCGGGCCGCCGGCTTTTACAGCCATTACGATCTCACGGCCGATCACGGTAAAGATCTTTCCCTTTTTTGCATCATTTTTTTCTTTCTTATGCTTAATATTGGCAAATTTTGAATGTCCTGACATCTGCTCATTTCTCCTTTGATTGTTTCTTTATTTTTTCCCTCCGGCCCAGGGCTTTCTGACGCCGGACGGCACAGTTCCTGCTAAAATATAGCACTTTCTAAGGAGTTCGTCAAGATGTCAATAATACGTCACGGTCACCTGCCGGTCCAGTGCTTTCAGCGTTTCTGCCATCTGATCGATCAGATTCATGCGCATGCTCAGGTCAAAGGAAAGACTGCTGTCCCTGTGTACGGCGTTTACCGCCTTTCCCACAAACAGGTTCACATCCGTACATTCCTCGATGATCATCTTTGCCAGTCTGGACGCTCCATTGTCTGCGTCCAGCTCATCAAAAAAGTCCGCATCGAAATCATCCGAAGCATACTGTTTCAAAAGCTTCAGCGTCTTTCCAAGAGTCAGCACGCCCTCCGTCACCAGATCGATGCCTTCCAGCGCAGCCGCAGGCGGCACGTCCGGATCCGTATGATCCACAACGGTGATGATCTCTTTTCCAAGGATCCTGGCCGCGATATTGGCGGTGGTCCCGCCGCAGACCACCTTCTTCCCGGGCGAATGCATGAAATCCCTCATGATCCGCTCATCGTCCTCTTTCTTCTCAGGGGGGCCTGTAAAGATATTCACCACCTGCTGCTCACGGACCCGTACTACAGCCACCGTGGTATCATCCCCCGGCTTCTGCTCGTAAAGGTCGTTGCAGGCTTCGCTCAAGAGGCTGGCAAGCCGGGCGGCAGAAAGGGTTTCCTTTGTACACTTTAAGGTATAATCCGCCATACTCTCCCAGGTCCAGCCGAGATTCAGGATCTCCCCTGCCCCGGCATAGATCACTCCGTCGCTCATCAGCACAAAGCAGTCGTTCTTTTTCACCTGGAACCGGTACTCCCGGATCTTCTTTCCTTCTATCATGCGCTCCTGGTAGGGGTAATCCACGATCTTTTTATCACGGATGAACACGCACACCGGGTTGTCAAACTCCGCCAGATAGGCGCTTCCGTTATGGAAGATCTGAAGGATGCTGAAAGTCGCATAAGCCGTCTTCCTTTCCTGGCAAATGGGAAGGGTCTTAGCGATCGTCTCCACACAGTCCTCAATGGGAGCCCCTTCAAGGAACATGGTGCCCAATATCCTGGAAGTAAGGGTGGCAAGGATATTTGCCTTCACCCCGCTGCCCATGCCGTCCGCCAGGATCACCATATCCGAATCCCTGGTCTTATGGATCTCAACCTTGTCCCCGCAGAGCTCCTCTTCGTACTTATTCAGGCTTTTCCATGCCACATCAATACCAACGTTCATCCTACTCCCCCTCGTCTTCCAAAAGGACAGAATCCCGAAGCTTCGTAAGGGTCACTTTTGTCTCCGCCGTGGTCTCGCCTAAAAGCCCTGCGATCTCCTGGGCCACCATCATCTGCTTGTTGATCACCTGCTGGGCGATCTCCATGGTCTCCAGCTTTCTCTTAAACCGCTGCTCCCGCGCTTTTTCTTCCTTTGATACATCCTGGAGGATCACCAGCACACAGTCTTTTTTCTCAATGTAGACCACCGTTTCCAGAGCAATGATCCCCAGATCTTTAAGATCCAGTTTTTTGCGTATCACCGGAGTCCCCGTGTCAAAGACCTGGGTCACATCTTCCTCGTCAATATACTCAAAGATATAGCTTTCCAGCGCCTCTTCCCTGGAGACCTTTAAGAATTCCTGGGCTTTTTTGTTGCATTCCCGGATCCGCAGCTCCCGGTCCACCACAAAGTTCAGATTCGGTGTGGCGTCCAGGATCA
>CALIZJ010000312.1 GCA_938028845.1 uncultured Blautia sp. | reverse complement strand
GCGGCTGGACTCTTTGATATCCCTTGCCTTTCATGAGTCACGCAGCAGTATGTCGCCGCTGATCAGCGGCGGGATGGTTTTTGTAAACGGAAAGCTTATCACTTCAAATGGCTATGAGCCAAAAGAAGGAGATATTATATCTGTTCGGAAAAAAGGCCGTTTTCGTTACGATGGGGTGTCCCACCAGACCAAAAAAGGCAGAACCAGTGTAAAGCTCTCACTGTATGTATAGGACGGAGGTATAAAATGGCAGAAGAAAAATTAATGGTAAAAAGAGAGGGAGAATTTTTCTATCCTATTTATTTTGAGAATGATTTTTCCAATCTCTTTTCGGCAATGAAAGAAGAAGGGCTTGACAGAAAAAAAATCTGTATTGTAACGGATACAAATGTAGCTCCTCTGTACGAGGATGCAGTGCGCGAAGTGCTTTCCCGGACAGGAGCGGAAATTTCCACCTTTTGCTTTGAAGCCGGTGAAAAGAATAAGAATCTGGACACTGTGCAGAGGCTGTATGAAACACTTATTAAAAACGGTCTGGACAGAAAAAGCCTTCTTATTGCATTAGGAGGAGGAGTGGTGGGCGACCTTACCGGATTTGCCGCTGCTACCTATCTTCGCGGAATTGATTTTATTCAGATTCCTACCACTCTTTTGGCACAGGTGGACAGCAGCGTAGGCGGAAAAACAGGCGTAGATTTTTTACAGTATAAAAATATGGTAGGCGCCTTTCATCAGCCCCGGCTGGTTTATATGAATTTCCAGGTTTTAAAGACACTGCCCAAGCAGGAATTTGCCTGCGGTATGGGGGAAGTTTTAAAGACAGGTCTGATCTGTGACAGGGACTTCTTTGATTTCATCTGTGAAAACAGCCCGTCGATAACGTCCCTTGACTTTTCCATGGTTTCTAAGATGGTGCGCAGATGCTGTGAGATCAAAGCGGGAGTGGTAGAGCGTGACCCCAAAGAGCAGGGAGAACGGGCACTTTTAAATCTGGGACATACCATAGGACATGCAGTGGAAAAACTTAAAGATTTCCAGCTCCTTCATGGACAGTGTGTGGGAATCGGCCTTATTTCCGCAGCCTATATTTCTATGAAACGGAATCTTTTGACCAGAGAAGAGTACGAAAAGATCCAAAGAGGATGCAGCCTTTATGGACTTCCCTTATCTGTCCAGGGGCTCTCCCCGGCAGATATCCTTGCAGCCACCAAAAAGGATAAAAAGATGGAAAACGGAGCAATTAAGTTTATCCTGATGGATGGCATAGGAAAAAGCTTTATTGCTAAGACGGTTACAGACGAGGAACTTTTAGAGGGGGTTCGGGAGATTATCGCATGAGCAGACAGAAACGAAAGAGGCTTGCTGTGTACACGCTGGGAAGCCTTTTTTTCCTTGCCCTCCTTGTGACGGCAGACCAGCTTACCAAATATCTGGCAGTGGTTCAGTTAAAAGATAAACCATCTGTTTCTTTGATACCGGGCGTTCTGGAATTAAGATATCTGGAAAACCGCGGGATTGCTTTTGGAATGTTTCAGGGAAAGACTTTTCTCTTTCTCATCCTTTGTGCGGTCTTTTTTATTGCGGCTGTTTATTGTTTTATCAAACTGCCGAAAACGGCTTATTATTTTCCCATCTTAGCTATCCTGGTTCTCATGTCCGCAGGAGGGATCGGAAATTTCATAGACCGGGTATACAGAGGATATGTAGTGGATTTTATTTATTTTTCATTGATCGACTTTCCTATTTTTAATCTGGCGGACATATATGTAGTTCTGGGGGGAATCCTCCTGGTGCTCTTTGTCTGCCTGAAATACAAGGAAGAAGATTTTAAATTTTTAACTCCCGGAAAAAAAGGATGAAATTATGGAAATATTAAAACTTACTCCAGAAGATTCCGGCGCAGGGATCCGTATCGACCGGTATCTGGCGGAAGAATGTAAGGAATTGTCCCGTTCTTATATACAGAAACTTTTAAAAGACGGCCTGATCCTGGTAAACGAAAAACCTGTAAAAGCAAATTATAAACTTCAAAAAGAGGATCACATCCAGGTACAGCTTCCGGACACAGAGGAACCGGATATCCTTCCGGAGGATATTCCTTTGGATATTCTGTATGAAGACGAGCATCTTCTTGTAGTCAATAAGCCGAAAGGAATGGTGGTGCACCCCAGTGCCGGGCACACCCAGGGAACTTTGGTAAACGCTGTTCTTTATCACTGTAAGGGGAATCTGTCCGGGATCAATGGGATCCTGCGCCCTGGGATCGTGCACAGGATCGATAAGGATACCACTGGCGCCCTTCTTGTCTGCAAGGATGACACCACTCATAAATGTCTTGCAGAACAGTTAAAAGAGCATACCATTAAACGCCGTTACCGTGCGGTCGTAGCCGGAAACCTAAAAGAAGACACAGGTACAGTGGAGGGACCCATTGGACGGCACCCCACGGACAGAAAAAAAATGGCCATAAACTATAAAAATGGAAAAGATGCCGTCACCCATTACCGCGTGCTGGAACGCTTCGGACATTCCACTTATGTAGAATGCCGGCTGGAGACGGGAAGAACCCATCAAATCCGTGTTCACATGAGCAGCATCGGCCATCCCCTTTTAGGAGATACCGTATACGGGTCTGCTAAAAATCCCTATCATCTCCAGGGACAGGCACTTCATGCCATGATTTTAGGATTCGAACACCCCTATACAAAGGAGTATATGGAGTTCCAGGCACCTTTGCCAGAATACTTTCTAAAGTTGTTGGATAAATTAAGAAATTAGTTGTTTTTTATCCAAAATCTATAGTATAATAAACACATGAAAGTATTTCGCAGAAGGGAGTTGACGATTATGAGCGGAACAAGTTCAGTAATTACCATAGGGCGGGAGTATGGCAGTGCAGGACGGCAGATTGGCCAGGAAGTCGCCAAGTATTTCGGTATTAAATGCTACGATAAGGAGCTTTTGGAACATGCGTCCAGCGACAGCGGCATTTGTAAGGAGCTCTTTGAACACCATGACGAAAAGCCCACAAACAGTTTTCTATATTCTTTGGTAATGGATACCTATTCCTTTGGATATTCTTCTGCGGGATTTACAGACATGCCGATGAATCATAAAATCTTTTTGGCTCAGTTTGACGCTATAAAAAAACTGGCGGCAGAGGGACCCTGTATTATGGTAGGCAGGTGTGCGGATTATGCCCTGGCGGATTTTAAAGACTGTTTCAGTATCTTTATCCATGCGGATATGGATTGGCGTATAAACCGCATATCCAGCAAATATAAAAAGTCTGCAAAAGAAGCGAAAGATATGATCGTAAAAACAGATAAGAGCCGTTCCAGCTATTATAACTACTATACAAATAAAAAATGGGGAGCCGCTTCCGGATATAACATGTGCATCGAAAGCAGCAAACTGGGTATAGAAGGAACCGCTAAAGTGATCATCGAGACGATTAAAATTTTCGATGCAGCAAAAAATAAATAAAAAGTCAGAAGTAAAGCGCCGGATGGAAGTGTCCGGCGCTTTTTTATAGAATTTGTTCTTTATCCTTAAAGAGAAGAAGGCGTCCAGCCTTTAAGGTTTCCATTCATGATCGCAGTAAACATACGCTCCTTTGTCCCTGGATGGTCATGGTTTAACTGGCGGAGAAGATTTTTGGCATATTCCCGCTTGGTGTTTCCATCGGCAGGGCATTTATTTTTTACTACTGGAAGCTGGTATTTATTCTGAAAACCGATCACATCCATTTCTTCCATGAAGAGCATAGGCCGTATTAATGTCAGATCCATACGATCCCAGTAGGTAACAGGAGAAAAGGTGTGGAACCTGCCCTCGAAGATCAGGGACATCAGCATGGTTTCTACCACATCGTCTTTGTGATGGGCATAAGCGATCTTATTACAGCCCAGTTCCTTTGCCACCTGATTTAATGCGCCTTTGCGCATTTTTGCACAGAGGGAACAGGGATTGCTTTCCTTTCGGTCCTGGAAGATGATCTTATAGATATCCGTATGGATCACCGTATAATGTACCCCAAGCTCATTGCAAAGCTTTTCGATGGGCTCCATAGAGACCCCTTCAAACCCCAGGTCAACTGTGATCGCTTCTATAGTAAAGGGATTGGGATAGAATCTTGCAAGACCGTGCAGGGCATAGAGGAGCGTAAGGCTGTCTTTCCCACCGGAGATACCTACGGCAATTTTATCCCCTTTCTGGATCATCTGAAATTCATCTACTGCTTTTCGTGTTACACTTAAAACTTGTTGTAATTTCATTTAAATTTTCCTTTAGTTTATGATAAGCACCTTTGGTACTTCCTGTTATACTATAAAGGATTTCTTTTTATTTTACAAGTACGAAAAAATTAAAAAAATTGAGACAGAATTGTAAAACCATGTTATACTATCTTTACAGCAAACCTTACCAATAAACAAAATTGTAAGGTTTGAAATCCCTTGACTGTAAAAGAAAGGAAAGAAATCATGAAACTTGTCATTCAACGTGTAAATCAGGCGTCTGTGAAAGTAGAAGAGGAGACAGTAGGCAAAATAGGAAAAGGGCTCCTTGTGTTTGTGGGCGTAGGAAAAGAGGACACCTGTGAAATCGCAGACCGCTTTCTTAAAAAACTTTTAGGGCTTCGTATTTTCCAGGATGAGGAGGGAAAAACGAATCTTTCTCTTAAAGATGTAAACGGGTCCCTTCTTTTCGTATCCCAGTTTACGCTCTATGCAAACTGCAGGAAAGGAAACCGCCCCAGCTTCATTGAGGCCGGTGCACCCGATCAGGCAGAAAACTTGTACGAATATATGATACAGGAGGCAAAAAAGTCTGTTCCTGTTGTGGAACACGGCATATTTGGAGCAGATATGAAAGTGTCACTGGAAAACGACGGACCTTTTACCATTCTTCTGGACGAAAAGATTTTATAGTATACAGGGGATAAAGGAGCATAAACAACAAGGGGGATACGTGTGAAAATGAAAAAGGGGATACTGGCAGCCGGGTTTCTTTTGGCAGCCGTAAGTTTGGGTAGTTTTTCCTGTCCCAGGATGGCCCAGGAGGTGCATGCAGCTTCTGTACAGTCCCAGAAAACGCCAAAGAATCAGTTTGTGCGCAAAAATGGGAAGTGGTATTACTTTGATGAGAGAGGAAGACTGGTGCGCGGATGGTACACCTCAAAGGCAGGAAACCGTTATTACTTTGGAAAAACCGGAGCTGCAAAGGCCGGTATCCTTACCATTGACGGAAAAAAGTACTGTTTTAACGAAAAAGGCAAGATGTTAAAAGAGTGGAGGACTGTAAACGGGAAAACTTATTTTTTCGATGAAGTAGACGGCCACATGCATACTGGATGGACCATTACACCTGCAGGAAACCGCTATTATTTCTGGGATGACGGCGTGGTCCGCCCTGGCTGGCAGCGGGTAGACGGAAAACTGTATTATTTCAATGAAAAAGGGAAAATGCTGAAAAACCGTTTTATCACTGTTTCCGGAAAGAAATATTATCTGGATAAAAATGGGCAGAAGAAGAGCGGATGGCTTACTTTAAACGGAAAAACCTATTGCCTTCACCCCAAAACAGGGGTTCTTAGGACTGAATGGGTCACTTATAAAGGAAACCGTTATTACCTTCATCCGTCTACCGGGGTACTGGCAAAAAATCAATGGATCGACAATTCCCATTATGTAGGCGAAGACGGAGCCTGGATACCAGGGTACTCCAAGCTTAAATTCCGCTGGCCGTTAAATGCTGCCTGGAATACCATTACCAGTTATTTTGGGAACAGGGAATCCCCTGGCGGGATTGGTTCTGCAAATCATGGAGGCATAGATATATACGCGCCCATCGGCACGCCTATTTATGCACCGGCAGACGGGACTGTCATTACCATTCAAAAACCTTCCCAAAGCAACGGCGGAGGAAAATATACCATTGTAGACCATGGCAACGGAGTCTGGACGGAATACATGCATCAGTCCAAATTCGCACCGGGATTAAAAGTTGGCAAACGGGTAAATAAAGGAGAGATCATCGGTTATGTAGGCAAAACGGGAAATGTAACCGGACCCCATCTGCATTTTGGAGTTATGGTGGATGGCGTCAGAAGAGATCCTTTGAAATATGTAGAAAGGCCGGATTGATTTCCGGTCTTTTTACAGCGCCATATATCTATACGACAAACCCGAGTTTTTCAAATAGATATTGCCAAAGTTATATATCTGTGCTAAACTGGAACCAGAATTTAACATACCCTGGGATATCCGTAATTTAGGTCAAACAAATAAAGGAGTAAATTTATGGAGAAAAAAGTCACTTACCACGAACAAACAGATATTGACAACACCTTAAAGCTCCGGGAAGTTTTAAAAACCCTTCCTCCCTTCTGTAAGGATTATTTTCGTGCCATCTCCGCCACTACTACCACGAAAACAAGAATTTCCTATGCCTACGATATCCGTATCTTTTTCCAATTTCTTCTGGAGGAAAACCCTTCTTTAAAGAACTGCTCCATGGAGGATCTTACCGTGGATGTGCTGGACATGGTAAAAGCGCTGGATATCGAGGAATACCAGGAATATCTTAAGGTCTATAAAAACGGAGAAAAAACAGAAACCAACGGGGAACGTGGGCTGAAACGGAAAATTTCTGCCCTGCGGAGCTTTTACGCCTATTATTACCGCAGAGAAATGATCCAGACAAATCCTACCGTTTTAGTGGACGTCCCTAAGATCCACCAAAAAGCCATCATCCGCCTGGATACGGACGAGGTAGCGCTCCTTTTGGATTATATCGAGCACTGCGGAGACCATCTTACCGGACAAAAACGGGTGTATTATGAAAAAACAAAGGAACGGGATCTGGCCCTGGTCACTCTCCTTTTAGGCACAGGAATCCGTGTTTCTGAGTGCGTGGGACTGGATGTAGAGGACATTGATTTTAAAAATAACGGGATCAAGGTCACAAGAAAGGGCGGAAACGAGATGATTGTCTACTTTGGCCCTGAAGTAGAAAAAGCCCTGAAAGAGTATCTGGCAGTACGGGAAAACATTACTCCCCTTGCCGGCCATGAACACGCGCTCTTCTATTCTACCCAAAGACGCCGGATCGGCGTACAGGCAGTAGAAAATCTGGTAAAAAAATATGCCAGGGCCATTACCACTACAAAAAAGATCACCCCTCATAAGCTGCGCAGCACCTACGGAACTGCTCTGTACCAGGAAACAGGCGATATTTACCTTGTAGCGGACGTTTTAGGCCATCGGGATGTAAATACTACCAAAAAGCATTACGCTGCCTTAGACGACGCCAGACGGCGTCAGGCAGCATCTGCTGTAAAGCTCAGGGAAGAATAAAAACAAACTGATTGAAAAAAGCGAGGACCCTGTAATATTTGCAGGATCCTCTAATCTTCGTTATCTTCTTATGTAGTTGTAATTTTTTGTTTAAAATTTCATATTATAAGGCAACAATAACATTATCCTGGAACGCTGCCGGAATTTCTTCCTTATCTAAGGAGATGCTGATCACAAATGTGATTCCAAAACTCTTTCCGATATCAGCTAACTGCTCTAATGTACCTGTTACGTCAAGACCTTCCAGCTTTGCTACTTTAAGAAAGCTGTCCAGATAGATTTTCTCAATGTCATGATCCTGAGAAATGACACCGCAGATAAATCCAACAAACTCATCACAGTTCTTTATGGGGTATCCCGAAACGTCGATGAGACGAATTTTATTGTTAAGCTCATACATATGCTTCGCACTCTTGTCTAAGTAAACAATGCTGCCATTCGCTTCTTTAATTGCTCCGTTCACTTTGTCTAACAGTACTTTTGTTTTGCCTTTGCCTTTCCTTCCTACAATCAGTTCAACCATGATGTTTTCCTCCTTAGACACTATAATATTAATTTTAACCAAAAACTATATTTAATATGTTTCAATTATAGTGTATTTCACCAAAAAAATCAATGCTTATTCTTAAAAAGCATAAATAATTTTAACTTTGAACGTCTGTATTGATATAGGAAAGGAGTGCATTCATCTGCTGGTACAAAAGCTCCTTGCTGGAAGCCCCCGTTACGATGGAAACGAAAGGCTGTCCATAGCCGTTCTGGCTTAACAGGGCAAGACAGTTTCCTGCGCTGCTGGTAGTTCCGGTTTTTCCTGCCAGGACAGTAACGTCTTTCGGCGGGGTGGATTCTCCTGTCAGATACTGGTCAGTGGCTTCTAAGGTAATGCTCATTGCAGAACCGTCTGCCCGCTGAAACTCCACGGTATAGGAAGGCATCTGGGTAATCTCTGTAAAACTTGAATAGGTCAGGGCCTCTTTCAGCATCAGGTAAATGTCATATGGAGTCGTATAATGGTTTTCATCCTGCAGTCCATGGGGATTCGTAAAATGCGTCCCTGTACAGCCAAGCTCCGCTGCATAGCTGTTCATCATCTCCACAAAGGCTTCTGTAGAACCAGCCACATGTTCTGCGATAGCTGCGGCCGCATCATTGCCGGAGTAAACCAAAAGACAATGGATAAGCTGATCCATGGTTAATTGGTCTCCCGCCATAAATCCACACATCTGAGAGCCTTCCTCCATAGTTACATTTTCCTGTGAGACAGTTACCATCTCGTCCAGATGCCCATAACGGATGGCAAGTATAGCAGTCATAATTTTCGTGATACTGGCCGGGTATACCCGGTCAAAAGCGCCGTTGGCGTAAAGAACTTTCTGCTTGTCAATATTCAGAAGCAGTCCTTTTTGTCCTTCCTCCAGTGAAACATTTTCTAATGGAACATCCCCTTCTACCACACAAAGATCTGAAGCAAAAGGCACGGCTGTCTGATCGTCTCCTGAAGAAAGTCCCCCTTGAAACTCATTGGAAGAACTATATGCCAAAACCGGGGCGGATAAACCGCCTCCCTTTAACGTATATATTAAAAAGCATCCTCCTCCGATCAGCAGCACAAACAGCAATAACAGCAGGATTGTATTGCGGATCCGTCGTCTTCTCCTTAATTTTCGTAGGCGCGCCGCCCTGCTTCTTTGGCTGGCTGCTGTTCTTCTGTCGGCTGTGGCTGCAGCAGGCCTTGCCGATGCCTTATGTGGTGATGCGTTTTTCATAAGTATTCCTCTTTCTTATAAATCTCATAGATTTTATTTTTATGTTCTTCCTCTTTTTGCAGCTCCTTATTATAGGCACTGTTTTGCAGACCTACGTTCATCACTAATCCCATACCGATAAAGAGACTGACCATAGAGGTAAGGCCGTAACTAACGAAAGGCAGGGGCGTTCCTGTATTTGGAGCGATACCGGTGGCCACACAGATATTAATGAAACTTTGTAGGGCCACAAGGCTTCCCATACCGCAGCATATGATCTTTCCCGCCATATCTTTTGCGTGAAGGCTCATACGTATACATTCCATGGAAATACACAGCAGCAGAAGGATAATGGTCACACAGCCGATAAATCCATACTCCTCTCCCACCACAGCAAAAATAAAGTCCGTCTGGTTCTCCGCAACGAAATTACCGTCATTTACAGAGGCAGTAGTATCATCTCCGCTTAATGTCTTACCGATCAGTTCCCCGGAAGCGATAGCCGTTTTTGAGTTGTTCTGCTGTTCAATGTCGTCGCTGTATTCTTCATTTTCCGGATACAAAAAGGACATGATACGGTTACGCTGATAATCCGGTATTAAATTCTGATCCGGCTGGACCACGATTGAAAGAAAGATTACCAGCAAAGGCACAGCAATTAAAAATGCGCCCCCGATAATTTTATAGCTCAATCCGGCAATATAGATCAGTATACAAAAGATTACCGTGATCGTAATCGTATTTTTCATATCCGGCTGGGCGTAGATCAGCACCAGCGGTATGATAAGCAGGATTGCTGCCTTTGCCAGAGTCCGGAAAGTATTCAGATCTTCCTCGTGGTCCATGAAAAATTTGGCGAAAAATAAAATGATAATAATTTTCGACAGCTCTGTTGGCTGGAACCGGATAAAACCAAAATCCAGCCACCGAGCCGCCCCGTTTGCCGTATCTCCAAAAATCCGGACTGCAATAAGCATAAGCAGATTGCCGCCGTACATGATCCACTGGAAATTCATGATCCAGGAGTAATCCATCAGCGACAGGATCAGCATCATGATCACGCCAAGGGCAACGCCCATCACCTGTCTGCTCTGCAGATCCGACCGCGCCGTTCCCACCAGGAGAACGCCGATCGCACTGATCGCCAACAAAAATACTACAAGTCTGAAATTATAAAACCGGATCTTATATTGTTTGATCATATTTCATCATTCCTTTTTCTTCAGTACAGGTATATCCGCATGGAGCACCGGCGGCTCCTGGGATATTTTAATAGTAACCTGATCCTCTTTGATCATGATATATTTTTTTACAGTATGTATCAGATCGTTTTGAAGCATTTTCATCATCTGCGGAGAGCATTCCATCCGTTCCGAGAACAAAAGGAGTTTCATCCTCTCCCGTGCATAGCCTGCGGAACGTCTTTTGTTTTGAAGAAAGGATTTCATAATATACCCTCCTTATATATGCTATTCTGGTTCTATTTTTTAAACATCCTGCCTAATCTTCCAAATACGCCCTTTTTCTGACGGACATTTTGGAATGGGACTTCCTCTCCTATCAGCCGCCGGCAGATATTCCGGTATTCATTCTCTGCCTGGGAATTTTTTCCGGAAAGTGGTTCTCCCTGGTTTGTGGCTACAACGATCTGCTCATCATCTAAAATAGTTCCGATCAGATCCACTGCCAAAATCTCGATGACGTCCTCCACGGACATCATGTCTCCCCTGGCGATCATATCCGGCCGGAGACGGTTGATGATCAGATGGATATCGCGGATGTCATTGGACTCTAACAGCCCGATGATCCTGTCTGCGTCCCGGATGGCAGAAACTTCAGGTGTAGTCACCACCAGCGCTTTATCTGCACCGGCGATGGCATTTTTAAATCCCTGTTCAATACCAGCAGGACAGTCCAGAAGTACAAAGTCAAATTCCTCCCGCAGCTCGTCTGTCAGCTTGATCATCTGCTCCGGAGAAACTGCCGTTTTATCCTTTGTCTGCGCAGATGGAAGAAGAAAAAGCTCAGGGTGGCGCTTGTCCTTGATCAGCGCCTGACGGAGGCGGCAGCTTCCGTCGATTACATCCACAAGATTATAAACAATCCTGTTTTCCAGTCCAAGTACCACATCCAGATTCCGAAGACCGATGTCCGTATCCACCACGACTACTTTTTTGCCCAGCATGGCAAGACCAGTGCCGATATTGGCAACTGTCGTGGTCTTTCCCACGCCGCCTTTTCCGGATGTAATGACGATGACTTCACTCATGATTTCTGTTCCTCCTAAAAATATGTTCCAAAGCTCTGGTATTCTCTGCAGTATTTTTAGTCGTTTGAGGTATTGCTTACATCGCTGGAAGCATAACCGGTCAAAATCGACTCTTCATCCGCTAAATCAAACATGTATTTAAAAATATCATTTGCTGCCAGACAAGCATTTCCGGAGGAAAAACCGTTTGCAATACGGATAGCAATGGCATACTGAGGATCAGAAGCCGGCGCATAACCGATAAACAGACCATGGTTCGGCTGTGTAACTTCTAGCTCTGCAGTACCTGTCTTTCCCGCCACATCGATACCAAGTCCGTCAAACTGATTATGCGTCTGGACTACCCGGTACATTCCATCATGGATATCGTTCCATACATTTTCCGGAACATTGATCACAGAATCCACTTCCGGCTCGTATTCCTGCAGTACGTTTCCTGTGGAATCCGTTACCTTATCAAGAAGGGTAAGGTTATAAACCGTACCGGAATTTGCCAGGACACTGGCATAACGTGCCAGCTGGCTTGTGGTAAAGGAGTTTGTTCCCTGTCCAATGTAGGAAGGAACCGCCATGGAATCGGAAACATGGGGAGAGGCTTCTGTAAGCTCAATCCCTGTATTTTTATCCAGTCCGATCAAAGAAGCATACTTCTGCAGTGCTGCCAGACTTTTTGTTTCTGAAAATTCACTGTCTTCTCCGCTTCCTGTCTGTCCCAGCATGAAACCGATCATATTAAAAAATTCGTTACAGGACTGTTCAATGGCACCTCGGATTTCCAGGCTGCCGTGTCCGTAGGTATTCCAGCAGTTAATAGGCGGCTCTACCAGGTCAAAGGTACCGTCACAGTCTATATACGTCCCGTCGTCGATAACCCCTTCCATCATTCCGGCAATAGCGGAAAGCGGCTTCAGAGTAGATCCTGGAGCGGTCGTCTGCTGGGTTGCCTTGTTAAAGAATGGGCTGGACTGATCCAGGGCAAGCTTCGCATAGTATTCTGTATCCATATCGTTTGTAAGACGGTTATTGTCATACCCTGGATAAGATACACAGGCAAGCACTTCCCCTGTATTTACATCTGTTACCACAGCGGAAGCAGAGCACGGTGTCAAAGCAAGCTGTGCCGGTTCGATTTCCAAACTGGAAATTTTACTGATCATAAAATCATACGCAGTAACCGCTCCGGAAGCAAGAGACTCATACATACCGTCCTCTTTTGAGAGAACGCCCTGTTCATAGAGTACAAGACATAATTCCTGCCCGGAAATCCGATCCTCTAAAAGCATATATTTATACAACAGTTTGGAGAAAGCAGTATCCGTTTTTAAATAATCCGTTATGTACGCAGTAAGCGCCTGGTAAACCTCCGCTGAATCCAGGTACTCTCCTTCCGGAGAAATCTTGGAAATGTCGATCCAGTTCTGGCTGGCCGCATAGGTCAGGTATTCTTTCAGGCTGATGCTCTGGTCAGCAGCCCATGCCTGATAAGTAGCGTCTGAGGTATCCACGGAATCCCGCAGGATAATTCCAAGGGTATCCCGCAGCAGATCATTGCAGATATAGTCTAAATACTCCTGCATCTGCTCGTCCTCGTCTTTAAAGGCAGGCGGATTATCTGCTGTCAGCCTATTGGATATTGTATCAAAAACTTCCTGCTGCTTTTGTTGAAACTTGGCATATAAATTTTTTTCTGTTTCAGAAGCATCCTCCCTGTCAAACTCCGTAATATCAATGATGCTGTTTGAAACAAGGGCATTGTATACATCATAGATAGGGATATATAACTGGCTGGCATCCGTAACAGCCTCATAGTCAAAGGTTTTGGTGTTCGTGATCCTGGAAATAAGGATACCGGCTACACGCTGCTTTAAAATCTGGTAAATAGCTCTCTGCCAATCGGCATCTATGGTAAGGTATACGTCATTTCCCGCAACCGGCGCTACTCTGGTGTCCTCATCGATCTTTAATACCTTTCCCAGATTATCCACCGATACGGTCTCCTGTCCGTCCGTTCCCTGAAGGGTCAGCTCCATATACTGCTCTATACCCGCCTTTCCTACAATGGCATCATTGGAATAATCAGGATTTTCTTCTCTGAGCTCTTCCAGTTCTTCTGCGGAAGCCTGCCCGGTATAGCCAAGGATGGGTCCCATACTCTCGTCATCTATATACTGCCGGATGGAATCCTCCACCACCTCTATTCCCTGAAGCTGGCTTTGGTTTTCCATAATGGCAGCCACAGACTCTTCACTGACATTTGTAGCAATGGTGACCGGCACATATTTCATGAAACTATTGTTATTCAGTTCGTAACGGATAATGGCAATGTCCAGGATTTCCTGGGCGGAAAGTTCTGTGGGAAGCCCGTGTTCGGAAAGCTCCTGGGGGGTATAAGCACCGTCTCCATAAAGAACAATGGAAAATCCATCGCTTCCGCTTAAATACTCTACCATCTGTGAAGCGGTGGCATTTGCCTCTTCTTCTGTCAGGTCATCGATCAATGCATGTCCATATATATCCGCCCGGAAGCGGTTTAAGGTAAAGCCTTCTTCTACATCGAAGGCGTATTGTCCGTTTTCATCCACCACAATATGGAAATTATGTGACAGGGAATCGCCGTTTTCCTCAAGTATCTTAATGATCTGATAGGCAATTCCATTTAAAGTGAGATTCCTTTCCCTGGTAGTGGAATAAGTTCCGTTATCCTCAAGGGTGAGGGAATAGGAAAGGACATTGGAGGCAAGGACTTCCCCGTTTCGGTCGAAGATATTTCCTCTGGTGCTTTTTAAAACACGCGTCTTCGTGGTCCTGGTCTGGAAATTATTAATGTAATCCTGTCCCTGGATAATCTGCAGATCAAAAAGCTCCTGAATAAGGATAAAAGACATCAGGATAAAAACCATTGCCAGGACAGTTGTTCTTTTCAGTCTGATTTTTTTTAGCAATCTCTTTATTTTAGTACCCAAATTGACTCACTTTCTTTCCTGG
>CALIZJ010000311.1 GCA_938028845.1 uncultured Blautia sp. | reverse complement strand
TATTTTTATTATAACTTATCTTATGAAAAAAATCTACAAGTATTCCCAGGGGACTGCATCCCTTTTGTATAAAAAAAGTACACGATAACCGATTGCAACCCGCATTGGCTAAGGGTATAATAAAGCAGGTAAGGAACGAAGACCTTAGATAAAGGAGGAACCAGACGTTATGAAAAAACCAGTGTTAGTTGTTATGGCGGCAGGTATGGGAAGCCGGTACGGAGGATTAAAACAGATCGATCCGGTTGATAAAGAAGGCCATATCATCATGGACTTTTCCATATACGACGCAGTCAGAGCTGGATTTGAAAAAGTTGTGTTTATAATAAAAAAAGAAAACGAGGCAGATTTTAAAAATGCCATAGGTGACCGCCTTTCCAGACAGATTAAGGTGGCTTATGTGTTCCAGGAGCTTTCCAATATTCCGGAAGGCTATCAGGTTCCCAAGGACCGTGTAAAACCCTGGGGGACGGGACATGCGGTGTTAAGCTGCATCGATGAGATAGACGGACCTTTCGTGGTGATCAATGCAGATGATTACTATGGAAGCCATGCCTTTAAAGAAGCGTATGATTTCCTGACGAAAACACAGGATTCAGAAGAGACTTACCGCTATATGATGGTGGGCTATAAGCTGGAGAATACTCTTACGGATAACGGGCATGTGGCAAGAGGAATCTGTGTGACAGATGAAGAAGGAAATCTGGTCAAGATACATGAGCGTACTCATATTGAAAAGAGAGAAGGCATGACTGCTTATACAGAAGACGAGGGAAAAACCTGGGTGGAAATTCCCGAGGGAAGTACAGTCTCTATGAATATGTGGGGATTTTCTCCAAGTATCCTTAAGGAATTAAAAGAAAGATTCAGCAAATTCCTGGATGAGAATCTGGATAAAAATCCGCTGAAATGTGAATACTTCCTGCCTTTTGTAGTGGATGAGCTGCTGATGGAAAAGAAGGCTACGGTAAAAGTGCTGAAATCTATGGATAAATGGTACGGTGTTACCTACAAAGAAGATAAGCCCCAGGTGGTAGCGGCAATCCAGCGCTTAAAAGACAGTGGGTTATATCCACAGCATTTATGGGAGGATAAATAGGTGGCAGTTAACGAGAGGATAAAAAGTGCGGCAGAGAAGTTTTGCTTTTCCGGTACACTTTTAGACGCAGTTCCCTTTGGAAACGGACATATTAACGATACCTACCGTCTGACCTTTTCAGAGGGAGAAAAAACGAAACAGTATATCCTGCAAAGGCTGAATAAGAATATTTTTAAGCAGCCGATAGAAGTAATGGAGAATATAAGCGGCGTGACTTCCTGGATCCGGAAAAAGGTTCAGGAAAAGGGGGGAGATGTGGAAAGAGAAGTTTTAAACATCATCCCATCCCATGAAGGGAAACCCTATTATGTGGACAGCGACGGCGAGTTTTGGCGGGCATATGCATTTATTGAAGGGGCTTCCAGTTTCGACGCGGTGGAAAAGGAAGAAGATTTTTATCAGAGCGCGGTTGCTTTCGGCCGTTTCCAGGGGCTCTTAGCGGATTATCCGGCAGATACCCTCCATGAGACTATTAAAGATTTCCATAATACACCGGAACGTTTCCGGGCGTTTCAGGCCGCTGTTAAGGCAGATGCCTGCGGCAGAGCAGAACAGGTAAAAAAAGAGATCCAGTTTGTCCTTGACCGTGAGCCGCTTACCCATGTGCTGTGTGACCTTCAGGAAGAAGGAAAGCTTCCTCTGCGGGTTACGCATAACGATACCAAGCTGAATAATATCATGATCGACAATGCAACCAGAAAAGCAATCTGTGTGATTGATCTGGATACGGTTATGCCGGGGCTTTCGGTGAACGATTTCGGAGATTCCATCCGTTTTGGAGCCAGCACAGGGGCGGAGGATGAAAAGGATCTGGATAAGATTTCCTGTGACCTCCATTTGTATGAACTTTATGTAAAGGGATATATTGAAGGCTGTGAAGGGGCTCTTACAGAAATGGAGCTGGAAATGCTGCCTATGGGGGCGATTTTAATGACCTTTGAGTGCGGCATGCGTTTTCTGGCAGATTACCTGGAGGGAGACCATTATTTTAAAACACACAGGGAAGGACAAAATCTGGACAGATGCCGGACCCAGTTTAAGCTGGTAAAAGATATGGAAGAAAAACTGCCTCAGATGAAGGCTATTGTGGAAAAGTATAAATAGTGATAAAATAACAGCGAACAGTAAGCAAAAAACGTATACCGGGTTAGGAGGAAGAAATCATGGCAATTTTAGTAACTGGCGGAGCTGGATATATTGGAAGCCATACTGTGGTAGAACTGCAGGAAGCAGGATATGATGTAGTTGTTCTGGATAATTTAAGCAATTCCAGCGAGAAATCTCTTGCACGCGTGGAAAAGATCACTGGAAAGCCGGTCACCTTTTACAAGGCGGATATCCTTGACAGGGAAGCTTTAAATCAGATTTTTGATAAAGAAAAAATTGATTCTTGTATTCATTTTGCAGGTCTGAAAGCAGTAGGCGAGTCTGTTGCGAAACCGTGGGAATACTATGAAAATAATATTGCAGGGACTTTGACTCTTGTGGATGTAATGAGAAAACATGGGGTAAAAAACATTATTTTCTCTTCCTCTGCAACTGTATATGGCGACCCGGCGGTGATCCCTATTACAGAGGAATGTCCTAAGGGCCAGTGTACCAACCCTTATGGATGGACGAAATCCATGTTGGAGCAGATCCTTACAGATATCCAGAAAGCGGACCCAGAGTGGAACGTAGTGCTTTTAAGATATTTTAATCCTATTGGCGCCCATAAGAGCGGCACTATCGGAGAAAATCCAAACGGTATCCCAAATAACCTTATGCCGTACATCACCCAGGTAGCTGTAGGCAAGCTTAAAGAGCTGGGCGTATTTGGAAACGATTACGACACTCCTGACGGAACAGGCGTGAGAGATTATATCCATGTGGTTGACCTGGCGAAAGGCCATGTAAAAGCCCTGAAAAAAATTCAGGACAATTCCGGCCTTTCTATCTATAACTTAGGAACAGGAAAAGGCTACAGCGTATTGGATATCGTAAAGAATTTTGAGGCGGCTACCGGTGTAAAGATCCCTTACGTGATCAAAGACCGCCGTCCTGGCGATATCGCCACCTGCTATTCAGATGCTTCCAAGGCGGAGAGAGAGCTTGGCTGGAAAGCGGAGAACGGCATACGGGAAATGTGTGAGGACTCCTGGAGATGGCAGTCTAATAATCCCAATGGATATGAAGACTGACGGAAAGCAGATGTCCGTAAAACTTTATAAAAAGAAATGAAAAATGCGTCCCGCATCAGCTTTTTAGCTGGCGGGGCGCATTTTTATAAATGGCAGGTCTTCTTAATAAGATTTTATTGATAAAGTTTCTGTTTTTCAAATTTAGGTTCGCAGGTCAGGTCAACGCCCAGTTTACGGAATTCCAGGATATCCACATCAGAGAGCATGACGGAAGTATGGGCCTGACAGCCTTTCAGTTTCTTACACTGTTCCAGCGCCAGACGTGCGTCCGGATTGCTTGCCGCACTGACGGAGAGGGCGATCAGGGTTTCGTCTGTGTGGAGACGGGGGTTTTTGCTGCCCAGATACTTTGTCTTTAATTCCTGGATAGGACGGATAGCTTCCGGAGAGATAACATGTACTTCATGGTCAATGCCGGCAAGTTCTTTTAAAGCATTTAAGAGCACAGCGGAGGAAGCTCCCAGAAGATCGGAAGTCTTTCCGGTGACAATAGTACCGTCCGGAAGTTCAAGGGCCGCAGCAGGCGCACCTGTGGATTTTTCAAGGGTCAGGCTTGCGGTCACTACTTTTCGGTCCTCCACGGCGGCGTGAGCCTGTTTTAAAAGAAGTTCTATTTTAAATACTTCGTCTTCTTTACCTGTTCCGGAGGCAAGGGCATCCATGCTCTTATAGTATCTCCGGATGATCTCCTGGCGGGAAGCCTCCTGGCAGGCTTCATCATCTATGATGCAGTTCCCGGCCATATTTACTCCCATATCTGTAGGAGATTTATAAGGGCATTTACCAATGATCTTCTCAAAGATTGCCTGAAGAACAGGGAAAATTTCTACGTCGCGGTTATAGTTTACCGTTGTTACCCCATAAGCTTCCAGGTGGAAGGGATCGATCATATTCACATCATTTAAATCAGCAGTGGCAGCTTCATATGCCAGATTTACCGGGTGCTTTAAGGGAATGTTCCAGATAGGGAAGGTTTCAAATTTAGCATATCCTGCGCTTATTCCCCGTTTGTATTCATGGTATAGCTGGGACAGGCAGGTAGCCATCTTTCCGCTTCCCGGACCAGGAGCAGTAATGACCACAAGAGGTCTGCTGGTCTCAATATATTCATTTTTTCCGTATCCCTCGTCGCTGACGATTAAAGAGGTATTGCTTGGATAGCCGGGGATAGTGTAATGGATATATACGCGGATCCCAAGCTTTTCCAGATGGTTTTTAAATAAATCCGCACCTTCCTGGCCGGAATACTGGGTGATGCACACGCTTCCCACGTAAAGGCCTTTTTCTGTAAAGGCGTCTATAAGGCGGAGAACATCTTCGTCATAGGTAATGCCTAAATCGCCGCGCATTTTATTTTTATCAATGTCTCCTGCACTGATTACGATCACGATTTCCGCCTGATCGCGAAGTTGCATAAGCATCCGCAGTTTGCTGTCTGGCTCAAAACCGGGAAGGACCCTGGAAGCGTGAAAATCATCGAATAATTTGCCGCCGAATTCCAGATAAAGTTTGTTTCCGAATTTTTCGATTCGTTCTTTGATGTGCTCGGACTGTAGTGTCAGGTATTTTTCGTTATCAAATCCTATTTTCATTTGCTTTTTTCCTCTCCCATTCACGTGATGTCAATAGTATACTACAAAAATGGCATTTTGTGACAGCTTTTTTCTGGAATATTTGTCAGAAAAAATTCAGGCATAACAAAATTTAAACTTATTTCACAATCTCAATGTTGATTTATTCGTACAATCTCTTTATAATAAGAAATAGCTCTGCGCAGTGCGCAGATGCGTTAAGGAGGAACAAGATGGATAATCATATGGACAACCAACCAAATGGAAATCGTCCTGATCATGACAAAAATTCTAAAAATCAGCGTCCCAATAAAAACCACCAGTCGATCCTGGCATTTCTGGTCTGCCTTTTAGTCACGCTGATCTGCCTGAGCCTTTTCACCAATATGCTCCAGGATAATTCCAGCGAGATCACTTATGACCAGTTCATTGATATGGTGGAGGAGGACCAGGTAAAAGAAGTTACGCTGCAGTCGGGAACTTTGACGATCGTGCCTAAGGGACAGTCGTCATTATTCCAGGAGCAGAGCTATTACACAAACCTGATGGAGGATGAAAGCTCGCTGACCAAGCGTCTGGAAGGAACTGGGATCACTTTTCATTCTGAACCGCCGGATGCCATGGGAGAGTTTCTTTCCATGATGCTGAGCATACTGCTTCCCACCGTTCTTTTATTTGCTATGCTGATGCTTTTTATGCGCCGGATGAACAAAGGCGGCGGAGTGATGGGCGTGGGAAAAAGCCGCGCGAAAGCATATATTCAGAAAGATACAGGCGTCACATTCCGTGATGTGGCAGGACAGGATGAGGCGAAAGAATCTTTACAGGAGGTAGTGGATTTTCTCCATAATCCTGGAAAATATACCACTATCGGAGCGAAGCTCCCCAAAGGAGCCCTTCTTGTAGGTCCGCCAGGAACAGGAAAGACACTTCTGGCAAAGGCAGTTGCAGGGGAGGCGCATGTGCCCTTCTTTTCCCTGTCGGGATCAGAATTTGTGGAAATGTTTGTGGGTGTAGGTGCATCCCGTGTTCGTGATCTGTTTGAAGAGGCGAAGAAAAATGCCCCCTGTATTGTATTCATTGATGAGATTGACGCCATCGGCAAAAGCAGGGACGGACATTACGGAGGCGGAAATGACGAAAGAGAACAGACCCTGAACCAGCTTCTTGCAGAGATGGATGGATTTGATACGTCCTCAGGGCTTTTGATCCTGGCTGCCACTAACCGGCCGGAGGTTCTGGACCCTGCGCTTTTGCGTCCGGGACGTTTTGACCGTCGTGTAATCGTAGACCGTCCGGATCTTAAAGGGCGTGTGGATATTCTGAAAGTACATGCAAAAGGAGTAATGCTGGATGAGTCTGTTGACTTTGATGCCATTGCTCTGGCGACTTCAGGAGCCGTAGGTTCCGATCTGGCAAACATGATCAATGAGGCTGCGATCCTTGCGGTGAAAAACGGAAGAAGGGCAGTATCTCAGAAAGATCTCCTGGAATCCGTAGAAGTGGTCCTTGTGGGAAAAGAAAAGAAAGACCGCATCTTAAGCTCCCAGGAGAGAAGGATCGTATCCTATCATGAGGTAGGACATGCGCTGGTAAGCGCTTTGCAGAAAGATGCAGAGCCTGTACAGAAGATCACGATCGTGCCGCGTACCATGGGTGCTTTAGGCTATGTGATGCAGGTACCTGAGGAAGAGAAGTATCTGAATACACAAAAAGAACTGGAAGCCATGCTGGTAGGATATCTCGGGGGACGTGCCGCAGAGGAACTGGTCTTCGATACAGTGACCACCGGAGCTGCGAACGATATTGAGCAGGCTACGAAGGTGGCGAGAGCCATGATCACCCAGTATGGAATGTCAGCTAAGTTTGGGTTGATGGGGCTTGCTACACAGGAAAATCAGTATTTAAGCGGAAGAGTAGTGCTCAACTGCGGGGATGATACGGCTACCGAAGTGGATCATGAGGTGATGGAGCTTCTTCATAAATCCTATGAGGAGGCGAAGGCTCTTTTAAATGACCACAGAAAAGCCCTGGATAAGATTGCAGAATATCTGATCAAGAAAGAGACGATCACAGGCAAAGAATTTATGAAAATTTTCCGTGCTGTAGAAAAGGGAATGGAAATTCCGGAAAATCTGGACGAGCTTGAACTCCCAGAAGAAAAGAAAGAGGAGGAGCCCCAAAAGGTGAAAGAGCTCCCGGAAAAAGAAGAACCTTCTCAGCAGGAGAAAGAAGCTGAGAAAGAGGAACCTTCCACGAAAGAGGAAGAGAAGCCGGATATGCAGCAGGAATAAAAGAAAAAACGGAAACCGGGAGCAATCCCGGTTTTCTTTCATAAGTAAAAGCATACGGAAGAAGGCTGTATGTGTGAAAAGGAAGGGGAGGATGTATGTTCCAGATAGAGGAGGAATTAAAAAAGCTGCCTGCCAAGCCGGGCGTATACATCATGCACGACGAAAAGGACGAAATCATATATGTAGGAAAAGCAATCAGTCTGCGCAACCGTGTACGCCAGTATTTCCAGAGCAGCAGGAATAAAGGGGTAAAGATCGAGCAAATGGTGTCCCATATTTCCAGATTTGAATATATCATCACAGACTCGGAGCTGGAAGCCCTTGTCCTGGAATGTAATCTCATCAAGGAGCACCGGCCAAAATACAACACCATGCTCAAAGATGACAAAAGTTATCCTTTTATAAAAGTTACCGTACAGGAAGAGTTTCCCCGGGTGCTTTTTGCCCGGAGGATGAAGAAAGATAAAAATAAATATTTTGGTCCTTATACAAGCGCCGGGGCGGTGAAAGATGTGATCGACCTGGTGCGAAAGCTCTATCAGGTACGTTCCTGCAACAGAGTCCTTCCCAGAGACTGCAAAAAAGAGCGTCCCTGCCTTTATTACCATATGAAACAATGTATGGCGCCCTGCCAGGGAAATGTAGATTCCCGGATATACAAGGAAAATATTAAACAGGTCATTCGCTTTTTGAACGGAGATTTCCAGGAAGCCATTGATGGTTTGACCCAAAAGATGCAGGCTGCCTCTGATGAGCTGCGCTTTGAGGAGGCCATGGAATACCGGAACCTGATCGAGAGTATCAAAAAGATCGGGGAACGGCAGAAAATCACCAGTTATACCAAAGAAGATAAGGATATTATTGCCGTGGCCATGGATGAAAGCCTGGATTTAAGGGAACAGGATGCAGTGGTGCAGGTATTTTTCATGCGGGACGGAAAGCTTATCGGAAGAGATCATTTTTACCTGCGCGTTGCCAGAGGCGATACAAAGGAGCAGGTGCTTTCCAGCTTTCTTAAGCAGTTTTATGCAGGCACTCCCTTTATTCCAGGAGAGATCATGCTGCAGAAGGAGATTGAGGATGCGCAGGTTATCGAAGAGTGGCTTTCCTATAGAAGAGGCCAGAAGGTCCATATACGTGTGCCCAAAAAAGGAACAAAGGAAAAACTGGTAGAACTTGCCTGGGAAAATGCCACAATGGTCTTAAATAAAGACCGAGAGAGGATAAAAAGGGAAGAAGGAAGAACCATAGGCGCAGTAAAAGAGGTGGAGAGCTGGCTGGGACTTTCGGACGTGGTCCGGATGGAGGCTTTTGATATTTCCAATATCAGCGGTTTTGAATCTGTGGGTTCCATGGTAGTTTATGAAAAAGGAAAGCCTAAGCGGAGTGATTACCGTAAATTTAAAATAAAGTGGGTCCAGGGTCCTAATGATTACGCCAGCATGGAGGAGGTATTGACCAGACGTTTTACCCATGAAGTGAAAGGGGAGTTCGACAGCTTTGCGAAAATGCCGGATCTTCTTTTGATGGACGGCGGAAAGGGGCAGGTGAACATTGCCCTGAAAGTTTTAGAAAAACTTGGACTTTCCATCCCTGTCTGCGGAATGGTAAAAGACGACCATCACCGGACGCGGGGACTATACTATAACAATACAGAGATTCCCATTGACACATCCAGCGAAGGGTTCCGGCTTATTACAAGAATCCAGGACGAGGCCCATCGTTTCGCCATAGAATATCACCGCTCCCTGAGAAGCAAAGAGCAGGTACACTCCGTTCTGGATGATATTCCAGGCGTGGGAGAAACCAGGAGGAAAGCTCTGTTAAGACGCTTTAAATCCCTGGAAAATATACGGGATGCCAGTGTAGAGGAGCTGGCGAATACAGAATCCATGAACCAAAGGAGCGCAGAACAGGTATATGCTTTCTTCCATGAGAAACAGGAGGAAATTTCGGCACATCATTGATGTTTGACCGGACAGTATGGTATAATCACAGGAAGGAAGAAAAAAAGAAGGAGACAGATAGATGAAAGGTGTACATTTAACAAAAATGATGGTTGAGCTTGGGCTGACGAATCTGACGCCGGAGATAGATTTGTCTGAGATACGTGTCATGACAGCAGAAATTAACCGTCCGGCCCTGCAGCTTGTAGGATACCTGGAACATTTTGCAAATGAGCGTGTCCAGATCATTGGATATGTAGAATACACATATCTGATGCAGTTAAAGGATGAAGAACGGTTATTTAAATACGAAAGATTTATATCAAGCAAAATTCCTTGTGTAATCTTCAGTACCATGACGAAGCCCTCACAGGATATGATAGATCTGGCTTTGAAATATAATGTACCCACTTTTGTCACAGAAAGGACGACTTCCAGCCTGATGGCGGAGACCATCCGCTGGCTGGGTGTCCAGCTTGCACCCTGTATTTCCATTCACGGTGTGCTTGTGGATGTGTTTGGCGAGGGTGTCCTGATCACCGGAGAGAGCGGCATTGGAAAGAGCGAAGCTGCCCTGGAACTGATCAAGCGCGGTCATCGTCTTGTAAGTGACGACGTGGTGGAGCTTCGTAAGGTGAGCGATGTGACTCTTGTAGGCTCCGCGCCGGATATTACAAGGCATTTTATAGAGCTTAGAGGCATTGGGATCATTGATGTAAAGACCTTGTTTGGTGTGGAAAGCGTTAAGGATACCCAGTCTGTGGATCTGGTCATCAAGCTGGAGGAATGGGACAGAGATAAGGAATATGACCGGCTGGGACTTCATGAAGAATATACAGAGTACTTGGGGAATAAGATTGTCTGCCATTCCCTGCCGATTCGTCCGGGAAGAAATCTGGCGATCATTGTAGAGACGGCTGCCGTAAACCACAGACAAAAGAAGATGGGCTATAACGCGGCAGAGGAATTGTACAAACGTGTGCAGGCAAACATTACAAGAAAGCGTGAAGTTTGATCTGGGAGAAGAGACAGGTCATTTTCAGGGAAAGGAAGGAAAATATGAGTGCATATTGTTTTGGAATCGATATAGGAGGAACTTCTGTAAAATGCGGCCTTTTTCTTACAGACGGGACGCTTGTGGAAAAATGGGAGATTCCTACCCGTACGGAAAATAAAGGGGAAGGGATTCTTCCTGATATTGCGGATACTATTAAGAAAAAGCTGGAAGAAAGAAAGATAGCAAAGGATGAGGTAGAAGGCGTAGGATTCGGAGTTCCCGGACCGGTAAACAGTAAAGGTGTCGTTCTCGGTGCGGTAAATCTTTTCTGGGGAAATAAAGAAGCTGCAAAAGAATTAAGCGAGCTTACGGGACTTCCGGCTAAGGTTGGAAATGATGCAAATGTAGCTGCCTTGGGAGAAGCCTGGAAAGGAGCGACAGAGGGAGCGAAAAATATTATCCTTGCAACTTTGGGAACCGGTGTAGGCGGGGGTATCATCGTAGATGGAAAGATCCTTTACGGTGCCCATGGAGCCGGCGGAGAGATCGGACATGCAAATATAAACCACCAGGAAACAGAGTCCTGTAATTGCGGAAATAAAGGCTGTCTGGAACAGGTTGCCTCCGCAACGGGAATCGTCCGTGTGGCGAAAAAGTATCTGGCGGCAAGCAGTGAGGAGAGCAGTCTTAGAAAAATAAAAAATATTTCTGCAAAAAGTGTTTTAGATGCCTATAAAGCAGGAGATAAGCTGGCAGAGAAAATCATGGAAAAGGTAGGAGAGGACCTGGGCGGCGCTCTGGCTATTTTTTCATGTGTAGTGGATCCGGAAGCTATCGTAATCGGCGGGGGCGTTTCCAGAGCCGGCCAGCCTTTGCTGGATTGTATCCAGAAATATTACAAAAAATATGCTTTTAATGTTTGCAAGGATACGCCTATTGTAGCGGCAAAGCTTGGAAATGATGCCGGTATTTACGGCGCTGCGCGTCTGGTAATTAAAGAGATGTAGGTTATTGCTGCGGCATAAAAAATCTGTGGCATGGTTAAAGAACCATGCCACAGATTTTTTTGCATTTTTTTACCGAAGCAGGGAACTTTCCCTGCTTCGGTTATGAGTAAGCCACAAAACGGATCGTAAATATCCCTTTGACTTTTAATAGTAGATATACATACCGGATTCCTCATCGTAATATCCGTCTTCACCGCCGCCGCTTGGATCTTCCGGAGGTTCGGTGATGACCGGATCTTCTGTTCCGGGATCTTCCGGAGCTTCTGTAATGACCGGATCCTCAGGATAAACGGTAATTGCAGGAGTCGGAGTCAATTCCATGTTCTCTGTGTAATCCTCTTCTTCGTAGGTTTCTTCCACTTCATAGAAATGCTGGTCGCAGTATTCAGTAGGAAGTGTGCCTACATCGAAGTATTCGGTCACTACAGGGCAGCCAGCTCTTGGAAGCAATCCTGTTTCACTGCAGACGCTGGTGCGCTCGATGCTGGAAGGCATTTCAAATTCTTTATATTCCAGATCCGCATGGATTCGGCTCATAACATTTCTCCACAAAGTTCTGTGGAAGCTTCGTGCATAATCGGGAAGCTTTTCGTTGTTGTCATAACCGGACCATACAGCGCAGGTATAATAAGGTGTATACCCTACAAACCATAAGTCGTTATATTCCTCGGTGGTACCTGTTTTACCTGCAACTGCCATATTGTCAAGCTGGCAGTCTGTACCGGTACCGTATTTAACAACGTCTTCCATTGCATTTGTAAGAAGCCAGGCAGTGCTTTCCTTGATGACAGAACGTTCTACGGTGTCATTCTCAATAAGGATTTCACCATTATGGTCATAAATTCTTGTATAATAAATTGGTTTGATATAATTTCCGCCGTTTGCAATAGCTGCGTAGGAGGCGCAGAGCTCTACGTTTGTAACGCCGTTTGTGATACCGCCTAAAGCAGTAGCCAGGTTTGCGTCAGTCCATACATTGCCGTTTGCATCTATGTCCTCTTCGGTGCCGTGGGCCAGGGTGGTAAATCCGAAATTATCCAGGTACTCTAATCCCAGTTCCGGAGTGACATCTTCCAGACATTTTACAGCCACTACGTTGATAGAATTTTGAATTGCCTGACGTATGGTGGTGGTTCCGCCGTAGGTACGGGTGGAATTGTTTACCGGTGAACCGTCTGGATAATTATACGGTTCGTCTTCGTAGGTAGTGGCCAGAGTCATTCCCTTTTCGTTTAATGCAGGTGCATAAGTGGAAACGATCTTAAAGGTAGAACCAGGCTGACGGGTAGAATCCGTAGCGCGGTTTAAGGTCAGGCTGGCGGTTTTTTCTCCTCGTCCGCCGATAAGCGCTTTTACATATCCGGTATGCTGGTCGATTACGCTCATGGAGGACTGAGGCTGGGGTGCAAAACTTACACGCTCGGCAACTACCTTGCTTCCGTTTGCAAGAATCGCCTGTTTATACCGGTCCACATAAGTCTGGCCTTCTTCCGGGGAATCGAAGAGAAGGTCGAATTCGGGATCTTCGTTCTGGAAATAAAGGGTCATCATTTCTTTGCTGTAATTTACTTCGTTTCCGTCCGGATCTGTTACGGTCAGCGCATAATCCAGTGCGTACTGAACGTACTCTGGATAATTTGCCGGATTTGCGTATTCTTCATCTAATATAGCCTGAATATCCGGGTCCAGAGTGGTCTCGATCTTAAGACCGCCGCTGTAAAGAGTGTTTTGCGCCTGTGTTCTGGTGTAGCCTTTATACTTCATCAGGTCGTTAATGATCTGATCGATAAGTTCATCCTCAAAATAAGTATACACAGTGTTTTGTGTACTGGATGTGACTTCCTGAGCTGCCTGGATGCGGGAGTAAACATCGTCGTTTAAAGCCTCGTCGTATTCGGCCTGTGTGATATAACCCTGATCCAGCATGTGCTGAAGGACTTCTTTCCTTCTCTGGGCATTTTCCTTTGGATTTTCAATAGGATTATACTTGGTGGGGTTCTGGGTGATCCCCGCAAGAGTCGCACACTCGGAAAGATTCAGATCCCAGACGTCTTTATTAAAATACTGGCGGGCAGCAGCCTGTACGCCGTATGTACCGGCGCCAAGATTAATGGTATTCAGGTAGTTTTCCAGGATCACCTGTTTATCATTGATCTTCTTTTCTACCTGGATAGCAAGGTACTGTTCCTGGAATTTTCGTGTAAACCGCTCCAGCCAGGTGGTTTCATTTGTCCAGTTTGTAAAAACATTGTTTTTCAAAAGCTGCTGGGTGATGGTACTGGCACCCTCATTAAATTCTCCGTCAGCAATACCATTGACAAAGGCACGGAGAATACCTCTTACATCGATTCCGTTATGCTCATAAAAACGTTCGTCCTCGATGGCAACCACTGCATGCTGCAGATCCTCCGGAATCTGATCGATGGATACGGGAAGACGGTTAGAGTCGGGAGCATTAAGCTGGCGGATCTGATTTCCCTCATCATCATATAAAAAGGTCGCATATCCCAGAGGCATGATATCAATGTCATCCACATCAGGTGCATTGTCGATAACGCCTTTAAAGGCGCCGACCCCCAGGCATACACCTATGACGCAGACCGCGATCAGCGACAGGAACAAAACCCGGATAAACGAAACATGAGCTCTTTTTCCCATCATAGATGAACGGGAGACAAGAGAGTTCCGTTTTTTCGAGGTGGATTTTTTACCGTAATTCATGATATTCCTCCTTTATAATCCGTTTCATTATAGCAAATAAAAATAAGTAAATAAACCCCAAAATAAAAACTTCACATTTTCATACCGATCCATGTGTCCCAAGGATTATAACTGTCTGCTGCCTTATGGCGCCCGAAAGTAAATTTGCCGTTCGGATAATTATTACTTAGGATTGACAGAAAGTAAGTAGAAAATGTAAAATAAGAACAATCATTCTCATTATAACCGGAAATACAGTAAAATCTGTAATCCAAAGTTTCAGAAACCGGAGTAAGGAGGCTGACTGCATGTTGGAGCGGTATAAAACGATTTTTAAAGGCGGCGAAGGAGAGATCATTGAAAAAAAATCGAGGTTTATTGCCACTGTACGCCTTGTAGAGAGCGAAGAGGATGCACTTGCTTTTATTGAAGAAATGAAAAAAAAATACTGGGATGCCACCCACAACTGTTACGTTTATTCTGTAGGAATGAACCGGGAATTTACCAGGTGCAGCGACGATGGTGAACCTTCCGGAACAGCGGGCAGGCCGATGCTGGATGTGGTCCTGGGAGAAGATATATATAATGTTGCCTGTGTGGTTACCAGATATTTCGGGGGAACTCTCCTTGGAACCGGAGGTCTGGTGCGCGCTTATTCTAAGGCAGTCCAGGAAGGACTGACAAACAGTACCGTGATCGAAAAGATACATGGGATTTCCCTGGAAGTTAAGACGGATTATTCTGGAATAGGAAAAATTCAGTATATAGCCGGAGAAAGAAAACTTCCGATTCTGGATTCCCAGTATACCGACCGGGTAGTGCTGACCCTTTTAGTTCCTTCCAAAGACCAGCAGGAAGTGGAAAAAGCGATCACAGAAGGTACGAATGGGCGTGCCCGGCTTTCAAAACTGAGCGATCTGTACTACGCCCAGGCGGAAGGAGAACTTCTTGTATTTGAACATTAATGAAAGTTTATATAAACAGCAGGAGGAAAAGATAAGATGAAAAGATCAGAAATCAACAAAGCGTTAAAAGAAATGGAAGCGATGATCAGCAAGCACTGTTTTGCTCTTCCGCCTTTTTGTAATTTCACGCCGGAGGAGTGGAAAGAAAAAGGGCATGAATACGATGAGATCCGTGACAATATGCTTGGATGGGACATCACAGATTATGGCCTGGGAAAATTTGACGAGATAGGATTTTCCCTTATTACGCTCCGAAACGGAAACGTTAAGATGGATAAATACACAAAAACCTATGCGGAAAAACTTCTCTATATCAAAGAGGGGCAGACCTCGCCTATGCATTTTCACTGGACGAAAATGGAGGATATCATTAACAGGGGCGGCGGAAATGTGCTGATCCGTGTATATAATTCCACAGAAGACGGAAAATTTGCGGATACACCGGTTACCGTGCACTGTGACGGCAGAGAAAGGGTTGTGCCGGCAGGAACCCAGGTTAAGCTGATGCCGGGAGAATCCATCACGATCTATCCTTACATGTATCACGATTTTGAGCTGGAAGCAGGCAGCGGGCCTGTGCTTTTAGGTGAAGTTTCCATGTGCAACGATGACAATACAGATAACCGCTTTTACGAGCCTATAGGAAGATTTCCGGAAATTGAGGAGGATGAACCGCCGTACCGCCTTCTCTGCAATGAATATCCAAAGGCGGAATAAGAGCAATAGCTTAAAGAAAATAGGCTGTTAAAGGGGAGAAAATACGAAAGTGAAAAAAATGCAGGCTCGGGGGGAGAATCGGGCAGGAATACAAAAGAGAGGAGCCCATCTTCAGGGGTTGGATGGGCTCCGGGGAATCGCAATATTATCTGTATTCCTTTATCATATGTATCCGGATACTTTTCGGGGTGGGTATCTGGGCGTGATTTTGTTTTTTATACTGTCCGGTTATTTAACTGCTATAAGCAGTGAAAGGGAGTGGAGAAGCAGAAAGTTTCATATATGGAGTTATTATAAAAAGAGGATAAAGCGAATTTACCCGCAGCTTGCGGCGGCTGTGCTTGCAGCAGCGGGCGCTATGGCTATTGTCGCTCCTAAGCTGCTGGAGGGAATACATGGAGAGATCGCAAGCATCTTTCTGGGATATAATAATATTTGGCAGATCCTGCAGAATACTTCATATTTTAACAGGATCAACAATGCCTCGCCATTTTTACACATCTGGTCACTGGCTATTGAAATACAGTTTTATTTAATCTGGCCCTTCCTTTTTCTTTTTTATCATTATATAAGAAAGAGAAAAAGGAAGGATTTCTGCGCTCTGGTCATACTTATACCTCTTCTGGTTTCTGTGGTGCTGCTTGAGGTTTTCTTTAATCCGGCAGAGGACGTGTCCAGGGTATATTATGGAACAGACACCAGGATTTTTTCTGTGCTGCTGGGCGTCTTTGCAGGCTTAAAGTACAGAGATGCAAGAAGGAGGCCCCTTACCGCAGAAAAGAGAAAAAAGAGCCTGATACAGTTCGGGGTGCTCTCAGGGGTGGGCTGCCTGATGCTTGTATTTATGGATGGACAATGGGCTGGCGTTTACCGGTTCGGAATGATCCTTTTCAGTTTTATGGCATGCAGTGTGGCCGGTCTTGCGGCAGACTACCGGCTGCCTGTGGGAAAATGGCTGGATTTTTTTCCTTTGCAGTGGCTGGGCAAAAGGAGTTATGAGGTTTACCTTCTGCATTATCCCATTCTTTTTCTGTTCCGCTATACTGGATGGAAAGGTGTTCCTTTTTTTGCAGTTGTGGTCATTGTAACTCTGGTACTTTCTGTATGGGTGTACGAACTTACCCATAACGGGAAAAAAATCTGGGAAAAGGCAGAGTTCCTGTGGATGAAAGTCATATATGGAGCAGCAGTTCTTTTAAGTGTAGGCTTTTGCGTCTGGGGACTTTATCATATCGTGACCGCTAAGAGCGCGGATACAGCTTACCAGGAACAGCTGCAGAAAAAGTTTGAGGAGAACCAAAGGGCGCTGGCACAGGCGGAAAAGGAACGTCAGGAACAGCTGGCTAAGGCCCAGGCTGAACAGGAAGAGAAAAGTTTTGTCACTGCTATAGGAGACTCTGTTTTGCTGGGTGCTGCCCATGCTCTCAGGGAAGAAATGCCGGACTGCGTGATCAATGCAAAGGAGTCCAGGCAGGTAACAGAAGGATTAGAGATCATAAGGGAAATGGAGCAGAATAAGAGCCTGGGTGATACGGTAGTGATCGCACTTGGAACAAACGGACCGTTTACCCTTGCGGAAGGGCAGGAGATCATAAACGCTCTTTCGGGAAGAGAAATCTATTGGGTGACGGTGTACGGAGATTACCTCCAATGGCAGGATGAGGTAAATCAGAACATCTATACGTTGCAGGAAAGAAATCCGCAGATGCAGATCATCGACTGGGCGTCAGAGGTTGCCTACCATGGAGAATGGCTTTACGAAGACGGTATACATCCCAATCCCCAGGGAGAAGTTTACTATGCGTCCCTGATCGCAGACAGCGTGAAAGATGATGTGGAAGAAAACACGGAAGAAGCCGTGGAAGGAAATACGGAAGGAAATATGGAAGAAAACACGGCAGAAAGCGTGGAAGAAAATACGGAAGAAGTAATACAGCAATAGATGACAAAAGCCGCCTCGATCAAAAGAGGCGGCTTTGTAAATCAGCATTTTTCCGGTTCCGGATAGTCCACGCCGAAAGTATCTACGGTCATGGATTTGATTTTTTGTTCGTCGAGAGGTCTGTCGCTGTAATCCGTATCTTCTTCGGCAATGCGGTCTACCACATCCATACCTTCGATCACCTGGCCAAAAGCAGCGTAGCTGCCGTCCAGATGAGGTGCTGCTTTATGCATGATAAAGAACTGGCTTCCTGCGGAATCCGGGTGCATGGCTCTTGCCATGGAGAGAACGCCGGGAGTATGCTTTAATTCATTAATGAAACGGTTTTTGGAAAATTCTCCCTTAATATTATAGCCAGGGCCGCCCATTCCTGTGCCTTCGGGACATCCGCCCTGGATCATAAAGCCGTTGATTACACGATGGAAAATTAATCCATCGTAAAAGCCTTTTTTAATCAGGCTGATAAAATTGTTTACGGTATTCGGCGCGATTTCCGGATACAATTCTGCTTTCATTACGTCACCGTTTTCCATGGTGATGGTAACGATTGGATTTGCCATAGTATTCCTCTCCTTTTTAAAAAGTATTGTATTTCGCTGTTCGCTCTATTATAATATGCAAAGAATAATTTCGCAAGAGAAAGCTGGTAATGGAATGTGCAAAGACAAGATAGTGATAGAGACAAGGTCGGCAGATGAGACCTTTGCATTAGGAAAAAAAATCGGAGAAATGGCAGTTCCCGGCGGGATCTACACCCTGCGGGGAGATTTAGGCGTGGGAAAAACCGTGCTGACCCAGGGAGTGGCGGCAGGGCTTGGGATTACGGAAGCGATCAGCAGCCCTACCTTTACGATCCTGCAGATTTACGAGGAGGGAAAAATCCCCTTTTACCATTTTGATGTCTACCGGATCGGGGATATAGAGGAAATGGAAGAGATCGGCTATGACGATTACTTTTTCGGAAAAGGGATCTGTCTGATTGAATGGGCGGATCTGATCCAGGAGATTCTGCCTGAGAAACGGATTGGGATTACCATTGAAAAGGATCTGGAAAAGGGATTTGATTACCGGCGGATCACCATAGAGGGAGCTAAGAAAGAACAAATGGATATATTAAATGTTTTGCCGGCAGATAAACGGCAGGAAAAGGAGGGAATGTTATGAAGATCTTAGGTCTGGACAGTTCCGGCATTGTGGCATCTGTAGCCCTTGTTGAGGATGACGTGCTGCTTGCGGAGTATACAGTGAATTATAAAAAGACACATTCCCAGACTCTGCTTCCTATGCTGGATGAGCTGGTAAGGATGACGGAGCTGGACTTAAATACTGTGGATGCCATTGCGGTGGCAGCGGGACCAGGTTCATTTACCGGGCTTCGGATAGGCTCAGCTACGGCAAAGGGTCTGGGGCTTGCTTTAGACAAGCCTTTAATAGCCGTGCCTACTGTGGAAGCTCTTGCGTATAATCTATATGATACCACTGGCTTGATCTGTCCGATCATGGATGCCAGGAGAAGTCAGGTATATACAGGAATTTACCAATATGAGGCACATAAACTTACAACTGTACAGGAGCAGATGGCAGTTCCCATTACAGAACTTTTAGAGCAGTTAGGAGAGCTTAAAAAGCCTGTAACCTTTTTGGGAGACGGAGTTCCGGTCTTTCGTGATGTGATCGCCAGGACTATGAAGACGGCCTATTCTTTTGCACCTGCCCATTTAAATAAGCAGCGTGCAGGAGCAGTCGCTGCCCTTGGGGCAAGGTGCTATGAAGACTACCTTACAGGCGGTCCTTTAGGAAACAGAGTCCAGACTGCCCGGGAGCATACCCCGGAATATCTCCGTATGTCCCAGGCAGAGAGAGAACGTGCGAAGCGGGAGGGACAGATATCATGATTCTTCGGGAAATGCTTGTGGAGGATCTGGATAAAGTGATGGAGATCGAGGAAGACCTGTTTGCAGTTCCCTGGACAAAAGAAGGGTATTTTACCTTTTTGACCAGAAAAGATGCCATGTTCCTTGTGGTGGAAGAAAAGGGAGAGATCCTTGGATACTGCGGCCTTCTCATGGTGCTGGACGAAGGGGATGTGACAAATGTGGCTGTCAGAAGAGACAGGCAGAGGGAAGGAATAGGAAACTTCCTTATGGAAAGTATGCTCCGGCTGGCATATGAGCAGGGAATCCGGACGGTTCATCTGGAGGTGCGGGCAGGTAATTCTGTGGCTGTCCGTCTGTATGAACGGCTGGGCTTTGTAAAAGACGGGATACGAAAAGGATACTACACAGATCCTGTGGAAGATGCTGTCCTTATGACCCGAAGACAGGAAGCTTGAAAATTCAGATAGAAGAGGAGAATTATGTTAGATATTTGTTTGCTAGGAACAGGAGGCATGATGCCGCTGCCGAAGCGGTGGCTGACTGCCCTGATGACCAGGTATAACGGAAGCAGCCTGCTTATTGACTGCGGGGAAGGAACCCAGGTGGCGATTAAAGAAAAGGGATGGAGCTTCAAACCCATTGATGTGATTTGTTTTACCCATTATCACGGGGATCATATCAGCGGACTTCCCGGGCTTCTTTTGACCATGGGAAACGCTGACCGTACAGAACCTCTGACCCTGGTAGGCCCTAAGGGACTGGAAAGAGTTGTTTCGGCTTTGCGGGTGATCGCGCCGGAGCTTCCTTTTGAGATCCGGTTTTATGAGATTACTAAGGCGGAAGAGGTCATTGATTTAAATGGATACCGGATCACTGCTTTTAAGGTGAATCACAATGTTCTTTGTTATGGGTATACATTGGAAATTTTAAGAAAAGGAAAGTTTTCACCAGAACGGGCAAAGGAGCAGGAGATCCCGCTGAAATTCTGGAATCCTCTGCAAAAAGGACAGACTATAGAGGAAAACGGAAAGATCTATACGCCGGAAATGGTCTTAGGTCCCCAAAGAAAAGGAATTAAACTGACCTATACCACAGACACACGCCCCACGGAATCAATCCTTCGCAATGCGGCAGATTCCGACCTGTTTATCTGCGAGGGTATGTACGGGGAAGAGGACAAGGCAGATAAGGCCAAAGGATATAAGCATATGACGTTTAAAGAAGCGGCTGTCCTGGCGAGAGATGCCCATGTGGGCGAGCTATGGCTGACCCATTACAGCCCCTCCCTGATCCGGCCGGAAGATTTTATGGAAAATGTGCGGAAGATTTTTCCAAATGCTTACCCGGGAAAAGACGGAAAGAGCATGGAGTTAAACTTTCAGGAAGAGTAATGTGTAACGGGGATGTTATTTAGGAGGATATTATGGAAGATACTTTGATTTTAGCAATAGAAAGTTCGTGTGATGAGACGGCGGCTTCTGTTGTAAAAAACGGAAGGACGGTATTGTCAAATGTGATCTCTTCCCAGATTGAGCTTCATAAGCTGTATGGCGGCGTAGTGCCGGAGATCGCTTCCCGCAAGCACATTGAAAAGATCAACCAGGTGATCGAGGAAGCCTTGAAAGAGGCAAAGGTTACATTAGACGACATAGATGCCATTGGTGTCACCTATGGACCAGGGCTGGTGGGCGCGCTTCTTGTGGGTGTGGCAGAGGCAAAGGCGATCGCCTATGCAAAGAAACTGCCTCTTATTGGCGTACACCATATAGAAGGGCATGTTTCAGCAAATTATATTGAAAATCCGGATCTGGAACCGCCGTTTCTCTGTCTGATCGTTTCCGGCGGACATACGCATCTTGTGATCGTAAAGGATTATGGGGAATTTGAGATCCTTGGCCGTACCCGGGATGATGCGGCTGGAGAAGCCTTTGATAAGGTTGCCCGTGCCATTGGGCTGGGATATCCAGGCGGTCCTAAGATCGATAAGCTTTCCAAAGAGGGAAATCCAGATGCGATAAGCTTTCCCAGAGCAAAAGTGGGAGACTGCCCCTATGATTTCAGTTTCAGCGGAGTTAAGTCTGCAGTGTTAAACTATTTAAACAGCGCCCAGATGAAGGGGGAAGAAGTGAACCGTGCAGATCTGGCAGCTTCCTTTCAGAAGGCTGTGGTAGATGTCCTTGTGGAACATACCATGCTGGCGGCTAAGGATTATCATATGGATAAGATTGCTATAGCGGGAGGTGTAGCGTCTAATGGAACCCTGCGTCAGGCAATGAAAGAGGCATGTGAGAAAAGAGGATATGCTTTTTATCATCCGTCTCCGATTTTTTGCACAGACAATGGGGCAATGATCGGTGTGGCTGCTTACTATGAATATAAAAAAGGAACAAGACATGGATGGGATTTGAATGCAGTGCCGAATCTGCGTCTTGGGGAACGATAAGAGAAAAGGTTTCGTTAAAAGAAAACCAGGAGGAAAAGAGAATGGAAAGATCCGTTGCCATCGTTCTTGCAGCAGGGCAGGGCTCCCGGATGGGAGGCAGTGTAAAAAAACAGTTTTTAAGGATCGGCAGTTATCCGGTGCTGTACTATTCCCTGCAATGTTTTCAAAACAGCGAAAATATACAGGAGATTATCCTGGTGACAGGAGAGGACTATATGTCCTACTGCCAAAAAGAAATTGTAGATTTATATGGATTTACAAAGGTGACAAGGATCATTCCCGGAGGAAAAGAACGGTATGATTCTGTATATGCAGGACTTCTTGCATGTAAAGAATGTGACTATGTTTTTATCCATGACGGGGCCCGTCCCTTTATTTCGGAGGAAATTATCAAAAGAGGGCTGGACGGAGCGAAAAAAACAGGCGCCTGCGTTGTGGGTATGCCCTCAAAAGATACGGTAAAACTGGCGGATGAAAACGGGTATGTAAAAGAGACACCGGCAAGGAATCTTGTCTGGACAGTTCAGACACCCCAGGTTTTCCGTTATTCTCTTATCCGAAAGGCTTATGAGAGTATGCAGAGCAAAGATATGACGGCAGTGACCGATGATGCCTGTGTAGTGGAACAGGAGACAGGTGTGAAAATCTGGCTGGCGGA
>CALIZJ010000310.1 GCA_938028845.1 uncultured Blautia sp. | reverse complement strand
ATCCAGCGGCTATGTCACCTACTATGCCAGAGAAGGAAACAAGATCAATGCAAACGGCGCAGTTTACGGCATCAGTTCCACAAAAGCGCCTGAGGTGACTACACAGCTTGGCCAGGAAGACCTTTTAGAAATCCGCAACAGTATGATGAGTTTTTCAAAGGGATTCGACCCGAGCACCTTTAACAGCACTTACAGCTTTAAGTATGAGCTTGAAGGAAGTATTCTTCAGTATGCGGGCGTTACCCAGGAACTGCCGGAAGATTCCTCTGACAGTACCTCCAAAGACGACGGTACGCAGGCGGATACCCCTTCCGACAGCACCGCAAGTGTTGTAACCCTTGGAAACCAGACGATTTCCAAGGCAACCTCCGACGGCATTGTTCTGTATTCCATGGACGGATACGAAGGAAAGACCGTTGACACTGTTACCCAGGAGGATTTTGATCAGAATTCCTATCATGAAACAGACTTAAAGACAGAAGCGCAGGTAAATACAGGAGATAATATTTACACTCTTATTACAGATGAAAGATGGAGCCTTTTGATTCCTTTAAGTGAAAAGCAGGCTGCCAAGCTTGCGGATCGTACTTCTATCCGTGTCAAGTTTTTAAAAGATGACATGACGCAGACAGGAGATATCTCCATCATTGAGATCGACGGCGCTAAATATGGCAAGCTTGATTTTAACAAGGGACTGATCCGGTATGCATCCGACCGCTTCCTTGAAATCGAGCTGGTAACGAATACTGTAAACGGGCTTAAAATCCCACTTACCTCCATTGTCACAAAAGAATTTTATACGATACCGTCTGAATATGCCACCACAAACGAAGACAGCCAGGAAATAGGCTTTATGGTAGAAGGTACGGATAAGGACGGAAAAACTACGAACACCTTTGTCAATGCAACCATTTACGACAGTGAGCCTGTGGACTCGGGAGGTTCGGATCAAGACAGTCAGGAATATCTGTATTATGTAGATAAAAGTGAGTTTGAAGAGGGAGACGCCATTGTCAGCCAGAAAAATCAAAACCGCTTCATTGTGGGAGATGTGGGTGTGCTGGAAGGCGTATACTGTATCAATCAGGGCTATGCCGTATTCCGTAAAATAGAGATCCTTGATCAGAATGAGGAATACGCCATTGTCTCAAAAAATACCAGTTATGGACTTTCTCTTTATGACCATATCGTACGCAATGCAGAATCTGTAAATGAAGAGGAAATCCTCTATTAAGAGCAAGGAGGTTAAGGATAGATGATAGCAGAAAATCTACGGCAGGTGGAAGAAAATATAAAAGAAGCCTGTAAAAGAGCAGGAAGAGACCCCAGTGAAGTTACCCTGATCGCTGTCAGCAAGACAAAGCCGGTGTCCATGCTTATGGAAGCGTACCAGGAGGGCGTACGCACTTTTGGTGAAAATAAAGTCCAGGAGATCATGGACAAATATGACCAGCTTCCCCAGGATGTGCAGTGGCATATGATCGGGCATTTACAGCGCAATAAGGTGAAATACATTATAGATAAGGCGTCGATGATACATTCGGTAGATTCCCTTCGTCTTGCAGAGACCATAGAGAGGGAAGCAGCCAAGCATGAGGTGAAGATCCCAATCCTGCTTGAGGTAAATGTAGCCCAGGAGGAAAGTAAGTTTGGGCTTTCTGTGGAAGAGACTTTGCCTTTGGCAGAAGAAATAGCAAAATTTCCGCATATTCAGGTAATGGGCCTTATGACCATTGCCCCATTTGTAGAAGACCCGGAAGAAAACAGGATAATCTTTCGGAAATTAAAAAAATTAAGTGTTGACATTACAGAAAAAAACATTAATAATATTAACATGAGTGTCCTAAGCATGGGCATGACTGGTGACTACCAGGTTGCAGTAGAAGAGGGTGCCACGATGGTACGTGTGGGAACAGGTATCTTCGGTGAACGAGACTATTCACTATAAGATTAAAAAGATTGGAGATTTAAAATGAGCGTTCTAGATAAGTTTTTAGATGCTATCAAATTAAACGATGATTACGATGACGAATTTCTGGATGATAATCTGCTGGATGATGAGGATGATGATTTTCTGGACGATGAAGACGATTTAGATGAAAAGCCAAAGAAAAGGTTTTTCGACAAATTCGGCAAGAAGAAAAGTACAAGCGATGATCTGGATGATTACGATCTGGATGAAGAGCCGGAAAGAGAACCCGTACAGACTAAATCAAGCGTCAGAACAGCGGCGAAAGCCCCTGTACGGCAGACACAGGATAAACCGGTTCGTCAGACGCAGTCTTCCAAGATTACACCTATGCGGAGCAGCAGACGTACCGGACAGACTCCAAACATGGAAGTCTGTGTGATCAAACCGTCTTCTATGGAGGATACTCGTGAGATCGCGGATACACTGGTAGATAATTCTACGGTAATTCTTAATCTGGAAGGTATCGATGTGGAGCTGGCCCAGAGGATCATTGACTTTACTTCCGGCGCATGTTATTCCCTGGGAGGAAGTTTACAGAAGGTTTCCAGCTACATCTTTGTTCTTGGACCATATAACGTAGATATTACCGGAGATCTGCAGAATATACTGGGAGGTTCCGCTCCTTCTGTAAGAGCGGGGTATTGATCCTTAATGGAGAGAGAAGAATTTTTATTAAAGAGAATCCGGGAATTGGCGAATATTTCTTACCAAAGAGATATTGTTACATTTTCGGATTTTCTTAATTTAAACGAACAAAATATTATTAACAGCCGCAGCGCTTCGATCCCCGGAGTGGTGATGGAGCGATTTGGGGGCTACGAAAGCGCAGAGCGTCAGATGATTGCTTTTCATCCTGATGCTCTTGCCTTTCCCTGGGAATATCCCATCGACTGTCTGAAGGCGGAACCCAGGGCTTTAAAATTTTCAGAAAAGCTGACCCACAGAGATTATCTGGGGGCTTTGTTAAATCTGGGTGTGGATCGAAGCGTAGTGGGAGATATCTTAATTCAGGAAAATGCTGCTTATATTTTCTGCCTTCGGAAAATGAGCGATTTCTTTATAGAAAATTTCTCTTTTGTCCGTCATACCCCTATTAAAGTGGAAAAAATAGAAGAAAGAGAAGAACTGCCTTCGCCGAAGACAGAGCCCGTGACGGGAACCTGCGCTTCCGTGCGGCTGGACTCTTTGATATCCCTTGCCTTTCATGAGTCACGCAGCAGTATGTCTCCGCTGATCAG
>CALIZJ010000309.1 GCA_938028845.1 uncultured Blautia sp. | reverse complement strand
AGATTCCTGCGTTATTATGGCAGAAATTAAGTCCGCCCAGCTCGCTGACTACCTGTGCTGCCATGGCATCTACCTGCTCTTTATCCGTACAGTCTGTCTGGATGGCAATAATTTTTTGACCGGTTTTTTCGGCTATTTCTGCGGCGGTCTTTTTCGCCTCGTCGTAATCAATATCTACGATGGCTACATCTGCTCCTGCCTCGGCAAAAGCGGTGGCTGTGCATTTACCGATTCCTCTGGCGCCGCCGGTTACGAAGCCTTTTTTTCCGTCCAGACGCATTTTTTCAATGATTCCCATATGGATCCTCCTTTGTTTTTTTGAGTTTTGTAAAAACATTTTTCAAATTATAATTACATAATAGTGGAAATAAAGTGAAGGGTCAATTGGCAATACCTGCTAAGAATGGAAGGGGGATTTTGGAGAGATAAACAATGGATTTTTATCTGTACTTTGTGGTACAATAATTTGTAAAATGTTTTTACAAAATGAAGGCGGTATTATGAAAAAGAGTATTACACCAAATCAAATTAAAGAGAATAATCGAGATTTAATCTATCATTATATATATGCGAACCGAAAAGTTTCCCAGCAGAGTATTGCCTACGACCTGCATTTAAGCCGTCCCACGGTTGCCTCAAATCTGGCGCTTATGGAAGCGGACGGCCTGATCAGAAAAAACGGACAGATGGATACGGGACTGGTAGGAAGAAAGGCTGCGGCCTACTCTGTGGTTTCGGATTACCGTATTGGTATCGGCGTGGAGATATTAAAGAAAGAAGTAAAAATGATAGCTGTGGATCTGTACGGAGAAAAGCTTTGCAGTTCTTCTTTTGAAATTTCCTATGAGAACCGGGAACTGTATTTTCGGGAAGTGTGCGAAGAGATCATCCGATTTAAAAATTATCTGGGCGTGAGAGATGAGCAGATCCTTGGCGTGGGGCTGGCGATGCAGGCGCTGGTCTCTCCGGATCAAAGGATGCTCATTTACGGTGAAATTTTATCCTGTACAGGGCTTACCATAGACGTTTTTACCAGGCATCTTCCCTATCCCTGTTCGTTCATACATGATGCGGACAGTGCTGCTATCTCGGAACTTTGGGTTTCACCGGAACTTAAGGATGGGGTTTATCTTTCCCTGAGCCGCCATCTGGGAGCCTCTATTATTTCCAAGAGAAAACTGCTTAGCGGGAAACACGGCCACAGTGCTACCATAGAACACATCCAGATGGAACCGGAAGGGGAGGTATGCTACTGTGGGAAACGGGGCTGTGTGGAGACTCTTTGTTCCCTGAAAGCGCTATTAGGTGAGGAATCGTTAGAGGAATTTTTTAAGAAGCTGGATCAAAAGGATGCGGCAGCGGTATCCCGCTGGGAAAAGTACCTTTTTTATCTGGCAAAGACCATAAATATGCTGCATTTGATCTATGATACGGATTTTATACTGGGCGGATATCTGGCACCTTACCTGAAAGAAAGGGACATCGTTTATCTTCATGATGAGATTCAAAAGATGACGCCCTTTCCAGAGGAAAGAGATTTTATCCGGATCAGTAAGATGCCTAAGCATAATATTACCATTGGCGCAGCGCTTCCTTACATACAGAAGTTTTTAAGCCAGATTGGAGAAATTTAAGAAGTATTTTGAAAAAATAGGCTGTGATTTCGGAATAAATCATAAAAAATAAACGTTTTTTGTAATACACTGGAAAAGATTTTAAACAGAAGATTTATACATAAATTTTAGAAAATATTATCGCCTTTTTTACAGTGTTCAGGTATAATAAAAGAAATCATATTCAGACACCGAGAAGGAGTTTGAAAAAGATAGGCACTTATGTAAAGGAGGAAGAAGCATGAAACAGAGAAAATGGCTGGGACTGGTATTGGCAGGAATTTTGGGCGTGACGCCCTGCAGCGCCGTATGGGCGGAAGAAGAGGCAGCACAGCAGGAAGCAGGGGCAGCAGAAGGCGCACAGCAGGAAAGTGCGGGTGGTGAGAAGGGACAGGAGAGCGGAGCTTCCGGTGAGGAAACAGCGGCTCTTTCAGATGATCTGTACAGCTTTCAGGTGGAGTACGACGGTGTGCTTTATCAGCTCCCAATGGCCTATGCAGACCTGACAGCCCAGGGATGGGAGCTGAGTGAGTACGACGATCCCCAGCAGATGATAGGGACAAATTCCTATACCAGTGTGGGCTTTGTAAAAGGAGAGCGCAGTATCCGGGCGGATATTGTTAATTTCGGCATTAATGAAGCACCCCTTACAGAATGTCTCATTGGCGGACTTTCTGTGGATGAAGGATATACGGATGTGGATTTTACGCAGACTGTGATCCGCCTGCCAAAGGGAATCACTATGGGAACTTCCAATATGGATGACATCAAAGGGGCTTACGGGGAGCCAAGCGATACCTACGAGGGAGATAATTATGTAAAAGCCACCTATCAGATGGATACCTATCAGGATGTGGAGTTGTATGTTTATAAAGACGATAATACGTTAAGACAGATTTCTCTGCGCAATTTTACAGAGCCGGAGGGCTTTGACAAGGGAAGTGTAAGCGGCGAGGTTCCGGAAGCGGTAAGCGCCTATACAGCGCCCACAGAGCTGAGCGGTACATTTATGGAGCCTACGGTGGAATTTTTTGGAGATCTTTATACTTTGCCTGCACCGGTGAGCGCTTTTGAGGCGAATGGATGGACTATGGTGGATGTGAAAGAAGATGCTTTTGTGGAAGGCAGCGGACTTGCATTTATTGATATGATGAAAGAGAATCAGAGTGTGCGCTTCAGTGTGTATAATCTGACAGAAAATGCAGTTGCAATGGAAAATTGTTTTGTAACAGAGCTTTCCCACGCAACTTATGATCCGGAAGTTATTTCCATGAAGATTGCCGGAAATGTTGCCCTTGGAGCGGATAAAACTGAACTTATGGCAATGGCAGATGAAAACGGATATATTTATGAAGACGATACAGAAAACGGATACCTGACCATTTATAAAAACAGCGAGAGCAAGCTGGATACCTATCTGGAGGTATGGTTTAATAAAGAGGAAAGTGAAACAGCGGCGGCCAGCCTTACCTACCACAATGAGGTTCTGCCGCAATAATATCAGCTTAACAGCACCAACAGCAGATTTTTAACGATCCAGCTTCCAAGTATCAGAACGATTCCTATGTACAGATAAACATTCCGGTATTTCATGCCTATGGCCATGCGGCCTTCCGTGAGCAGCTCTATGGAATTAGAGATCATGAACCAGAGGTAGAGGACAGCGCCGTATAAAATGACCGGGGAATAGGCAAGGGAAGCAAGTATTTTTCCATGGCATAAAAGGACAAAGGCTCTTGTAGCGCCGCAGCCAGGGCAATATAAGCCGGTGGCAAGGCGGAACCAGCAGGGGATTTGCCGTATGGAAGGGACATGGGTCAGCAGAAAATAGAAAAAAATACATCCGGCCAGCAGAAACCAGCCAAGGATATAAAGACGTTTCTGCTGGCTGGATGTTTTATTGTTAGGAATCAATAGGATGCGCCTCCTTAGTTTATATAGGATGCTGCTTCTGCGGGTTAACGGCTCTATTATAGCAAATACGCAGGACTTGTACAATTCCTGAAAAATGGTATAATGAAACCTACCGGGGAGATACGCCCGGGATAAGACTTGAAAAATGTATGATTTTTGTAGACAGGAGAGAGAAATGAGCAAAAAGATACGTCGATGGAAAAGTTACGCAAAAGAAACGCTCCATGGAAATTATTCCATTGCCATACTTGCCCTGCTTGCCCTTGCGGCTGTTAATATGGTGGTAAGCGAGCTGGTTTCTGCTCTGTTCGGGGGCAGTACGATCCTGAATATTGTAATCGGGCAGGCGGCATTGTTCATCGTGTCGGTGATCATGGGGGTATTTTCGGCAGGATTGTCGTACATGTTTTTGAATATGGCGAGAGGGCAGGCGTTTTCCTTTGGAGATCTGCTGTATTTTTTTAAGAATCAGCCGGACCGGGTGGTCGTAGCCGGACTTGTGCTGGGGGTCATTGATCTTGCAGCTTCTATTCCCTATTATTATGTGAATTATTTCGTGGATCCGGGGACTACTATAGAGGAAAACCTGGAATGGCTGATGCTGCTTGGGCTGATGCTTCTTTTAGCGTCCGTGCTGAATCTGCTGCTGACCCTTCCTTTTGTCCTGACTTATTATCTGTTGGCGGACGATATGGACCTTGGCGGGATAGAAGCCCTGAAAATGAGCGCTAAGCTTATGAAGGGGAATATTGGAAAATATTTGCTGCTGCAGATCAGTTTTATTCCTTTGTTGATTTTGTCGGTGTTTACTTTGTATATTGCTCTTTTATGGCTGATGCCCTATATGGAGATGAGTTCTGTCATGTTTTACCGGGATTTGCGGGGAGAATTTGTTCCGGAGATACCGGGGTATGACACGCCGTATAGTTTGGCTAGGGAGGCTGAGAAAAGACGGGAGAACGATGATTTTAATGCAGAGGCGTGAGACGGCAGCGGTGTAATGGATACGAAAAAGAGGATACCGGATAATAGATAGTTTCCAACTGTGGACAAATATCAATATTATCCGATATCCTCTTTTTATGCCATTAAAAAAGTCCGGGCAGATCACAGGTGAGAGCTGCCATAGTCAGGGAGGAAATCATCCAGGGTATCCTCGTAGGGAAGTGTTTCGTCATAATATTCATAAGGGTAGTTTTCCAGGTAGTCGTAGAGACGGATTTCATATTCGCTGTCCACGTTCCTTATGAATAGAAATGCCCCGATGAGAACGATAAAGCCCAGGATCACGCCGACAATAGAAAGCCCAAGCCCTATCTTTGCGTTTGTCTCCATAGGATTCCTTTCCTTTGACATGACGGCAAGGAAAATGCCTGTACAGCCGAAAATGATGCCGCCAACCCCGCAGCAGCAGGTAAGTATGGAAAGAATGCCTACGATAAGAGCGGCTATTGCCAGGCCGTTTGTAGGTTTTGGCGTGTGTTCCTGGCGGCTGTAGTCGTAATATGTATTGTCGTATGAGTAGGATGACTTGTAATCAGTATCCTGTTGTTCGGTATTTTGGTTTCTGTCTTCCTGATTCATCTTGTAACCCCCATTTTGTCGAAATCAACCCATGAATACGTGAATAAAGGAAAAGTGCCTTTTCTGTTGCTTTGTTAAAACATCATTATTATAGCATTTTTGCATTTTGGTGGCAAGGTTTGGCTGCGGGGTTGACAAATCTTCCCTGCACTGATAAGGTTACAGATGAAAATTCCAATCACAGTAACAGATCCTGTATTTCGGGATCGTAAAAGGAGATAAAAATGGACATTATTCAGGTGATCACACAGGAGCTTAAAGTACAGAAATGGCAGGTAGAGGCTGCAGTTAAGCTGATCGATGAGGGGAATACGATCCCTTTCATTTCCCGATACCGTAAAGAGGCAACCGGCTCCTTAAATGATGAACAGCTAAGAACACTTCATGAGAGACTGACATATTTACGCAACCTGGAGGAAAAGAAAAACCAGGTATTAAGCAGTATAGAGGAACAAGGAAAACTGACAGAAGAGCTGAAAAAGCAGATTCTGGACGCACAGACACTGGTAGTAGTAGAGGATTTATACCGTCCCTACAGGCCAAAACGCCGTACCCGTGCCACCATCGCAAGGGAAAAAGGGCTGGAGCCCCTGGCAAATATCATTATGCTTCAGATGACAGAGAAACCGCTGGAAGAGGAGGCAAAGGCATTCCTTTCAGAAGAAAAAGAGGTTCTGACAGCAGAGACTGCCATCAATGGGGCAAAGGATATCATTGCGGAGCATATTTCCGATGAGGCGGATTATCGTATCTACATCCGGAAACTGACAGTAAAACAGGGAAGCTTAAGTTCTGTGGCAAAGAATCCGGAAGAAAGCTCTGTCTATGAGATGTATTATGAATTTGAAGAGCCTATAAAAAAACTGGCAGGCCACAGGATACTGGCTTTAAACCGCGGAGAAAAAGAAAAATTTTTGACTGTAAAGGTAAATGCGCCGGAGGAAGAGATTATCCGGTATCTGGAAAAACAGGTGATTACAAGGGAAAATTCCTATACTACTCCAGTACTCCGGGAGGTAGTGGAGGACAGCTACAAGCGTCTGATCGGTCCTGCCATTGAGCGTGAGATCAGAAACGATCTGACAGAGCAGGCAGAAGACGGCGCTATCCATGTATTTGGAAAAAATCTGGAACAGCTTCTTATGCAGCCTCCCATCGTAGGTCAGGTAGTCCTTGGATGGGACCCGGCTTTCCGTACAGGCTGTAAGCTGGCTGTAGTGGACGCTACAGGAAAGGTATTGGATACTACTGTAATCTACCCTACGGCACCAACTACAGAGGCTAAGATCAAGGCTGCAAAGGAAACTCTGAAACAGCTTATTAAAAAATACGGCATTACCTTGATCTCTGTGGGCAACGGCACTGCATCCAGGGAGTCGGAGCAGGTTATCGTGGAGCTTTTAAAAGAAATTCCCGAGAAGGTGCAGTATGTGATCACCAATGAAGCAGGAGCTTCTGTTTATTCTGCAAGCAAGCTGGCTACTGAAGAATTTCCTAATTTTGATGTGGGACAAAGAAGTGCTGCATCCATCGCCAGAAGACTGCAGGATCCCCTTGCGGAGCTGGTAAAGATCGATCCGAAATCCATCGGTGTGGGACAGTACCAGCACGATATGAACCAGAAAAAGCTGGGAGAGGCGCTAAACGGCGTAGTAGAAGACTGTGTAAACAAGGTAGGCGTGGATTTGAATACGGCATCTGCTTCCCTTTTGGAATATATTTCCGGTATCAGCAAGGCCATTGCCAAAAATATTGTTGCCTATCGTGAAGAAAACGGACAGTTTAAAAACCGGAAAGAGCTTTTAAAGGTGGCTAAGCTTGGGCCGAAGGCCTTTGAACAATGCGCGGGCTTTACCAGGATCACAGGCGGAGAGAATCCTTTGGACGCTACCAGCGTACACCCAGAAAGCTACGAGGCAGCCACCAGGCTTCTTGAAAAGCTGGGGTATCAGGCAGAGGATATTACCGGAGGCAAACTTGCCGGACTTTCCCGCCAGATCAAGGATTATAAAAAGCTTGCAGAAGAACTGGGAGTAGGCGAACCTACGCTGCAGGATATTGTAAAAGAGCTGGAAAAGCCGGCCAGGGACCCGAGAGAGGAAATGCCAAAGCCGATCCTTCGTACCGATGTTCTGGATATGAAGGACTTAAAGGAAGGCATGATCTTAAAAGGTACTGTGCGAAACGTAATTGACTTTGGTGCCTTCGTAGATATCGGCGTGCACCAGGACGGACTGGTACACATTTCAGAAATGTCCGAGAAATATATTAAGCATCCGCTGGAAGCGGTAAGCGTGGGAGATATTGTGGATGTGCGTGTTATTGGCGTGGACTTAAAGAAAAAGAGGATCAGTCTGTCTATGAAGGGAACCGGAAAGTAATCCCATGGAATATTTAAGCGCATTTTTTACGGATACGTTTTCCGGGACACAAAGTGTATTTCTTATCTATCTGCTAATACTTAATGTGGCTGCCTTTTTCGTCTATGGCCTGGACAAAAGGGCTGCCAGACTTGGAAAATGGAGGATTTCCGAAAAGACGCTCCTGCTTTTAGCCGCCCTTGGAGGGGGCTTGGGAGCGGCTTTGGGAATGAAAATATTCCATCATAAAACCAGGAAAATGAAATTTCTGGTGCTGGTGCCGGTATGCATTGCCGCATATGTGTGCCTGACCTGGCGGATGTTCAGGTGAAGGCGGAGAGGGAAAGCAGGATCATAGCCCAATTATAAAAAAGCCATCAGGAAATAGAAGATTTCGGAATCTATGACGGGGAAAGGATCATGTAGTCTGAGGTGCGGAACCGGGACCGGTTAGCGTATAGAAAAGGATTTGCATATAAATTGATTTTTAGAAACAGCGTTTTTAGGGAAGAGCCTGAAAGCGCTGTTTCTTATTTTTTAAATAATAATTAGAGACTACGTTTCGATACGAGATGAAAAACGAAGATTTAAAGGGATTTGTTCAGTAATATTTGGCGGAAAGTGACCTGGAAAAAATATTAGAAAGCTTTTGCCGGCATATTAAGTTAAAAAAGTATTTGCTCCCGGACTGAGCTTTTTCTTCAGAGAGAACATTTTAGCGGGAACCTTGCGGCTCCCGCTTTTGTCAAAGGCCTGTAAAAAATGATTGGAAAAGAAAGGCTATCCGCGCTTACCTCGCCATTTCCCTCATATTGCAAATTTTTATCCCTTCTTTCTCCAGCGCCTGTCTCACCTTTCGAGCATAGTTAAAGGCAATGGCGCTGTCGCTGTGGATGCAGACGGACTCTGCTTTGATGGAGATTTCTTTTCCGCTAATGCTGGTCACTGTGCCATTTTAAGAGTCATTGTATTAGTGGGCGCTACAAGGATCAGTTCCGGGTCAAAGTCAAGGACAGCCTGGCAGATTTCCAGAGAATATTGTTCGCTGTAAGGCATCATATTATTTAAGGCTCCATGGGGTTTTATATGCTGAAGCTTTATTTTATGCATTCTGGCAAAGGTTTCCAAGGCGCCTAACTGATAGAGGATAAAATTTTTTAGCTCTCCTTTTTTCAGATGCATCTGTCGTCTGCCAAATCCCTGAAGATCCGGAAAACCAGGATGGGCGCCGATGGCTGTTCCGCTTTTTATACACATTTTAATGGTCTTGTCCATGACGGCAGGGTCGCCTCCGTGCAGACCGCAGGCAATGTTTGCGGAAGAAACTGTTTGAATGATTTCCTCATCGCATCCTATTTTATAGAGGCCAAAGCTTTCTCCTAAATCACTGTTTAGATCAATTTTGTACATATGAAGAGTTCCTCCCTTGTCGTTTATATTGTATACTGACGTAAAACTTTTTTTCTGATGCCCGGGCAAAACATGAGTGCTTATAAAATGAGTATACAAGAGTCGGAAAGGCGGATATATAAATCTTTTGACAAATAATAGAAAAATATTGATTTTTTATCTTAAAGGTGGCATGATAAGCAAAGAGTTTAGTATGTCGGAATATTCAGAGGAATAATAAAATTAAAGATATTCTTCCGGATATAGAGATAAAACTGGCTTTGGGCAGAGTTGAGAAGAGATTGATAAAATATAATATTGATCTTTAGGATTAATGGAAGGATGCTTTTCTTATGCAGCAGGGAATCATTGTTGATAGAAATAAAAAGGCGGATTTTTCCATGCCTTTTGCTTTTCCAGTCAGGATTTATGAAACGGATCTGGCAGGAAAGCCTTTAGGCGTAAATAATTGGCATTGGCATGAAGAGATTCAGTTTTGTCTGGTGCTTTCTGGATCTATGCAAGTGATTGCTCAGAATAAAAAATACGAACTCCAAAGGGGAGACGGTATTTTTATTAATACTGGCTGTATTCATATGACTTCTTCTAAAAGCAACCCTCCTGCAAAGTACTTATGTCTGAATATCCATCCTCAAATATTTTCTTTTTTTCATGGAAGTGTTATGGAACAAAAATATTTTCTTCCATTTATTCAAAATACTCAATTTCCGGCAGAAGTATTCAGCCCTGCCTGTGGCTGGCAAAAGCAGATTCTGGAGTTGGAACAAAGGCTTTCCTGTATTTTGCGAGAGGAAAGAGCGGGATATGAGCTTGAGGCATATGTCCGGATTTTGGAAATGTGGAAGATTTTGGTTCTCCATATAAATATTTCTGTTAGGATTCCTTCTGAGAAGAAAGAAATACAGCGTGAGATCAAGCAGATTTTAACATATATCCACCGCAATTCTGATCGCAGGATACTGTTAGAGGAGCTTGCCTTGGAAGTACATTTAAGCAGGGAAAGTTGCTGCCGTATTTTTAAGAAAACGCTGAATTGTACTATTTCTGAATATATCGCAGATTATCGTATCCAAAAGAGCATGGAGCTTCTAGAGCAGACAGATCTTTCTATAACGCAGATTGCTTATGATACGGGATTTTCCAGTGGAAGTTATTTTATCCGAAAATTTAAGGAACTTCTTCATATAACTCCTGCAATGTACCGGAAAAATAAAAAACAGATGCAACATTGAGGTTATGTATTTGTGTGGCAATAAACAATATTACCGGCTAAGAAAACAGAAGTGGAAGGAAAGTTATATCTTATATTTGATATATCCTTATATAGGAAAAAGGAGAGAATATATGTACGTTACAGAGAGACTGACCAAGCCCCTCACCGAGGTGAAATATTTAAATGCGGATAATGTGGACCGTTACCGGAGCATTATGCGCATTTTTTTTGAAAATTACGAAAAATTAAAATACTGGCTGTACCAGGAAGAGGTATACGAAGAAATGATCCGGGATCCTTATTTTAAAGGGTATCGGCTGGAACAATGCCAGCAGGATCTGACGGCTCTTACGGAGTGGAAAAATCTGATCGCCATGCAGGATACCAGGAAGGCCGCTTCTCTGGAAGAGTTTAAGAACCGGAATTACCGGTATCAAATGTCTGAATACAGCGTGGAAATAGAGCGTCTGGTGCTGCGCCTGGAAAATCTGCTGATCGAGGGCGCGTCCCTGGAACCGACGCTTTTGGAACGTCTTAGAAGAAGTATTGAGAAGCTTCCGGAAATGGCACATAAAAATATGGAAGAGGTATATGCCTGGTGGAATGACCTGAACAATGACTTTATCCGTTTGAACCAGAATTATCAGGACTATATCCGGGATCTGAACAGCGTAAAAGCAGAGGAAATGATGCGCACCAGGGAATTTCTGATCTTTAAGGATAAATTGGTGGAGTATCTGAGGAATTTTATCAAAGGCCTTCAGAAAAATGTGGGTGTGATCGAGGAAGATCTGCGGATGGCGGATCCTGGTCTGCTTCAGGAAATATTTGATAAGGTAAACACCTATGAGATGTCCATCCCCAGGATGGATACAGAGGTAAGTCTTGAGATGATCCAGGAAAAAACAGCCGGACGATATAAAAGCATCCACGACTGGTTTGTATCGGAAAACGGAGCGGAGAATGAAGCGGGGAAGCTGTTTGACGCTACCAACGAGATCATCCGCC